>JAGRNP010000142.1 GCA_020440705.1 bacterium
CAACCCGACCGGAGGCGTGTGCGACCTGGCCTTCTACGAGGAGGCGGTGGCCTGGTGCCGCCGGCACGGCGTGATCCTCGTCAGCGACATCGCCTACAGCGAACTCGGCTTCGACCCGGAGGCGCCGCCGCCGAGCGTGCTCCAGGTCAAGGGCGCCCGCGACGTGGCGGTCGAGTTCCAGAGCCTCAGCAAGAGCCACAACCTGGCCGGTTGGCGGGTGGGCTTCGCCGTGGGCGGCCCCGAGCCCATCGCGGCCCTCGGCAAGGTGAAGAGCAACGTCGACTTCTCGCTCTTCGGCGGCATCCAGATGGCGGCCGTCGAGGCCCTCACCGGCCCCCAGACGATCTGCCGCGAGAACCGCGCGCGCTACGAGCGCCGGGCCCGGCGGCTGGCCAAGGGCTACCGTGAACTGGGCTGGGACGTGGCCACGCCCGTGGCCACCATGTACCTCTGGACGCGCATCCCCACCCCCTACGGCGACGACGACATGGCCTTCGTGACGGACGTCTTCGACCGCACCGGCGTGCTGCTCTCGCCGGGCAGCGGCTTCGGCCGCTACGGGCGCGGCTTCTGCCGCACCTCGCTGGTGGTGGACGAGGAGGGGATCCGGCGCGTGCTCGCGCTGCTGGGCGAGGCGGAGATCCGCTGGCGCTGAGCGCGCGCCGCGGCGGACGCGGTGCGAAGCGGCGGCCATGGCCTCCGGCCGGCGGTCAGTCGGCCGAAGCCGGCTCGGCCGCGGCGCCCTCGGGACCGGCCGCGAGGAGCGCGAACGGTTCCTCGCGCAGCAGGCGGCGGTCGAGGTAGACGCGGAAGAGGTAGTCGCCGACCTCGCGCTCCCGGTCCGGGGCGATGTTCAGGCGGCTGTCGAGGGTGAAGGCGGGCCCGTCGGTCATGAGGGTCTCGGCCCGGACGTGGTTCAGGTCCTCGGCGTCGCGCCACGCCACCGCCGTCAGCCAGCTGGCGTCGGGCTGCCGCCGGGTGGTGGCCCGGGCGTAGCGCCGGAAGAGTTCGCGCCCGTCCGGCCGGATCCAGACCAGGTGCACGGTGTAGGTGCGGCCGTCCCGCACGCCGCGGAAGTCGACGAGGGCCTGCACGCGCGCCTTGTCGTCCATGGTGAACTCCCGCCCCACCCCGATGCGCTTGCCCGTCTTGCGGCCCACCTTCCGGCACAGGACCACGTCGACCCCGAAGCCGTCGCCGGCCGCGGCATCGACCCCGGGCTCGGCCTGCCCGGCCGGACCGGTCGCGCCGGCGGCCTGCCGATACTCGTCCCCCGCGCACCCGGCCAGGACCAGGCACAGGCCCAGCCCCACCAGGATCAGCACCGCCGCAGCCTGCCCACGTTCGTTCCGCATCGCGTCCCCCGGGGTCCTTCCGTGCGGGTGCGGACACGCCGTGACGCGTCCGCACCGGTTCCGCCGGCCCGCCCAGCGGGCCGGATCCTCGCTGCCGAACTACTTCAGCAGGGTCATCTTGCGGGTCTGGACGACGTTGCCGCTGACCAGCCGCGCGAAGTACAGGCCGGAGGCCGCCCGCCCGCCGCGGTCGTCCTCGCCGTTCCACACCACCGTGTGCACGCCGGCGTCGCGCATCTCGGCGACGAGGGTGCGCACGAGGCGGCCGTTCACGTCGTACACCTTCAGCGAGACCTCCTGCCGCGCGGGCAGGCTGAAGCGCAGGGAGGTGCGCGGGTTGAACGGGTTCGGATGGTTGCGGCCCAGGGCCACCCGGGTCACCGGCACGTCGTCCGCCCCGGAGACCGAAGAGATCGTGAAGTCGGCCGCCGAGGCCGACTCGGCCGCGTTGCCGGCGGCATCGTGGCAGATCACCTTCACGCGGTTGGTCGTGCCCGGCAGGTCCGGGACGGTCCAGTCCCAGGTCTGGTTGAAGGCGCCCGCGGCCAGGACCGTGTCCCAGGTCGCGCCGCCGTCGGTGCTCAGCCGGATCTCCACGTGGACCACGCCGGTGTCGTCGGCGTGGTTCCAGGTCACCGGCACCGTGGCGCCGACGTCGTAGGAGCCCCCGCCGGCCGGCGCCGTCAGGCTGACCGTGGGCGGCGCGGCGTCGACCACCGGCGCCGTGCTCGTGAGCATGAAGTCGTCCACGCCCGCCTCGACCACCGAGCCGGAACCGAGGTCGCTCGCCACGAAGCGCACCTGGAAGTTGGCGCCCGGGGTGAGCAGGCCGTCGAGGTCGAAGGTGTGGAACGACCACGAGCGGTCGCTGGCCGTCGTGTTCTCCAGGTCGACCCAGGCGCCGCCCGCGTCGCGGGCCTGGACGACCCACGCGTCGGCGGCCGGGTTGTTGCCCGTGTCGTTGGTGTACCAGCGGCGGTAGCTCAGCGCCAGGGAGCTGTGCCCGCCGAGATCGAGCACCGGCGACAGCAGGGTCGTCGTGCCGTTGTCGATGTCGTTGCCGCCTTGGGCCCCGCCCACCGGATCCTGGCCGGTGATCCAGCACAGGGTGCCCGGATCGTTGAAGTCGTCCTCGGGCACCACCTGGTAGGGATCGCTGAAGACCCCATTCGGATCGACGTTCTCCCACACGCCGGTCAGGGCGTCGTCGCCGGCGGCGCCGGCGGTCCAGTCGCCCGCCGACTCCATGTCGTTGGCGTAGACCACCGTCGTCTGGGCGATGGTGAAGGCGTGCACGGAGGTCGGCGCATCGGCCGGCGACGTGCTCTGCAGGCCCAGAACGTCGGCCGCCGTCAGCCAGTACTGCACCCGGGTGCCGTTGGGCTGGCCGGGGATGGAGACCCGCCACGTGTCGGCCGGGCCGTCCGGCTGGGGCACCAGCTCGAAGGGCCCGCCCGACGTGCTGGACGTGTAGTAGAAGTGCATGTCCTGCATGCCGCTGTAGTCCCGGGCTTCATAAACGACATCATAGGGCCCGGCGGTGTCGCCCGAGCTCTCCGGCTGGCTGAGCAGGGTCAGCTCGGGGCCGGCGATGTCGACCAGGGCGAAGTCGGCGACGGTCTCGGCGTCCTCGAGGATCGTCACGGCCCAGGTCGTGTCCGGGGCGAACGACGGGTGGCTGACCGCCACGGCGTACGCGCCCACGTTCAGCGAGGTGCCGTAGCTGCCGTCGAGGGACGAGAGCGTGCTCTTGCCGGCGCCGATGACGTGCACCTGGGCCCCGTCGACGGGCGCGCCGTTGCCGGCGCAGGTGACGGTGCCGCTGAGCTGGCCCTGGGGCAGGGCCGCCACGGTGCGGAAGGCGATGCTGCGGCCGGCGACCAGGGGGGCGGCGGCGACCGGGTAGGCGTTCCAGTAGGTGTAGAGCACGGCGTCGTCGCGCTCGCCGTTCTGGATGCCCACCGTCGCGTAACCCGTCTGGGAGTCGGTCGGCGTGACGGTCTGGTAGTTCATGACGATGACGCCGTCGCCGGTGTCTCCCGCGTCGGCGGCCGGATCGACCAGCACCGCCTGGAACGTCTCCGTGGCGCCGGTGACGGCGTTGGCCATGTTGTGCCACTCGATCACGAGGCGGTCGTTGGCCGTGTCGTGCCACCACCAGACGCCGCTGCCGGAGGGCTTGATCTCCAGATCGTCCCAGTACACGGCGACCATGTTGTCGGGCGTGCCCGGGCTGGGCAGATGCCAGTTGCGGTAGTGGCGCAGGTCGGTCGCGCCGAAGCTGAACCAGCCGTTGGAGCAGACGCTGATGCGCGTGAAGGTCTCGCCGTAGTAGGTGAACGGGAAGGGCAGGTCGAGGATCACCACGTCGTCCGAGTAGCGGTCGTAGTCGGTCAGGCCGACGCTGGTGCCGGAGCCCCCCAGGTCGGGCGAGATCTCGATCCAGGCGGAGGTCGGCGCCTGGCCCCAGCCGGTGTCGGTGTCGTCGAAGGCGTAGTAGCCGTAGCGGTCCGGGCCCACCGGATCGGTCGAGCGCGCCTCGCCGACGGTGACGAGGACCGGCAGGGTGCAGGTGCCGCCCTCGGCGAAGACGACCTGCAGTTCGAGGGCGGCCACGTGGCCGGGGATCGCCCCCAGGCTCGCCGAGACGGCGAAGTCGTCGGCGCCCGTGGCGCCGGTGCCGCCGATGGCCATGGCGCCGATGGTGGCGCTGGCGTCGGTGACCTCGACCCAGTCGCTGTGCGAAACGAGCGTGGCCGTGGCCCCGCTCGAGGCCTGGTTGCCCAGGTTGCGCAGGGTGACGTCCAGGTTGGCCGAGCCGCCGGGGCCGATCAGGGCGCTCAGGGCGGACGCCTCCAGTTCGGCGGCCGGGCCGGTCACGGCCACGTCGACCAGCGAGGTCCAGGTGCCGCTGCCGTCGGTGGCCGTCAGCTCGAGGGTGAAGGTCGTGCCGCCCGGCGCGTCGGCGGCCACGGAGACGGCGAAGGGCACGTCGCCCGCCGCGCTCGCCCCGGCGCCGAGGAACCCGTACGCGGCGCTGCCCTGGGTCACGGTGATCCGCGGGTCGCCGCTGCCGAGTGTCGCCGTCACGCCGCTGACGCTGCCGGTGCCGTCGTTCCGCAGGGTGATGTCGAGGGTGATGTCCTCGCCCGGATTGGCCAGGCCGTTGCCGTCGCCGCCGGACGCGTCGGACAGCAGCGCCCCCACGTAGTCGACCTGCGCGGCCACGGCGCCCACGTTGAAGCCGGCCACGTACGGCTGCAGGTTGTGGCCCGTGACGACCAGGTCGTAGGGGCCGGCGGCGAGTCCGGACAGGGGCACGTTCACGCGACCGGCGGCGTCGGTGCGTCCACTGACCACGTAGCCCCCCGCCGTGGAGACGGCCACCAGGGCGTCGGCCACGGGCGAACCGCCGGCCGTCACGCTGACCGGGATCGTGTTGGCGCCGACGGCCAGGCTCGCGGGATGGTCGACCACCAGTGCCTGCGGCAGGGCCGTCCAGATGCGCGTGGCCGGATCGCCCATCAGGTTGTTCCAGGTCGACCAGATGATGACCTCGTCGGGCTCGAAGTCCTGGTAGTTCTCGTAGAGGTGCAGCTTGCCCAGGGTCAGGCCCGGCCCGACCCGGCCGTCGCCGTTCAGCACGCCCTCGGCCACGCCCTGGAACATGCAGTTGTTGTAGCGGGTGTGGGTGCCGATGGTGGCCGTGCCCATGGAGGCCACGCCGCCGCCGTTGGGCGCGCGCAGGAAGGCCTCGGAGCGGCACACGGTGTCCGATTCGAAACTGCCCGTGTCGCAGGTGACGATGAGGGCGAAGGGCAGCTTCTGGCCGTTGGACATGCTGGCGATGTGCGAGGTGCTCATGCCGCTCATGCCGAAGTAGCCGCGGTAGGTGAAGATCGACTTGCCCGCGTTCACCGACTGCAGCATGAGGGTCGTGAAGTTGCCGCCCCAGATCGTGTCGACGGTGGTGTAGTTCAGGGCCAGGAGCTGCTCCTTCACCCACTGGCTGACCCAGATCGTCGAGTAGCCCGACGAGCTCGGGTCGGCGGCCAGGCCGGCCCGCGTGAACCAGCCGGGATCGGTGGAGACGAGGGGCTCGCTCTCGTAGGCCACGATCTTGCCCACGACGGTGGCCAGCTCGTCGGTGCTCGTGACCGAGATGCGCCCGATGTGGACGTCGGACATCACGTCGCCGCCGGCCAGCAGGGTGTAGTCGTGGTCGCCCTCGCCGCCGTAGCCGGAGAGGCCCTCGATGAAGGTCGGGATCGACACGGCGCCGTTGGCGTCGCCCACGAGGGTCACGAACTCGAGCGGGGGATCGGCCGTGTCGTAGATGCCCTGGATGTAGGACTTGATCGCCGCGGTCGTGCCGCCGGTGATGTTGGTCGAGGTGGCGATGACGTTGTAGCCCTGGCGCCGGCGCCAGGCCAGCAGCGGATCGAGCTTGCCCGCGATGCCGGTCACCTCGGGGTAGATCACGAGGTAGGTGCCCGGGGTGTCCATCTCCAGACCGGTGGGCGTGTAGTCGATGACCTCGTCCTGCAGCATCCTGGCGAACGACTCGGGGATCGCCCGGTCGGTCGCGCTCTTCCGGCCGTCCGCCGCCGCCACGTAGGCGAAGCTGACCTCGAGGCTGGCCGCGGCCTCCAGCGAACCGTCGGCGGCGTTCCAGCGCACGGGCCGGAAGCGGACCGGCACCACGCGCACGCCGCGCAGCAGGCCCGGCTCGCCGACACTGACCAGGGGCTCGGCCGCCGCGGCCTTGCCGGCCGCGTAGCTCGCGGCGTCGAACACGAAGGTGGCGGCGTCGCCCTGCTGCAGGCCCTGGTCAGGCCAGGGCCGCCAGGTCCCCGCGAGCTGCCGCATGTCCTCGCTGACGCTCTTCACCTGCAGGGTGCGCCCGTCGGGCACCGCCACCAGCTGCGTGACCAGGGGCAGCTGCGGCGCTCCGGGAGCGCCGACCGACGCGGCGCCCGGCAGCTCAACGGCCTGCCAGGTCGTGCCGTCCGCCTCCCGCGAGGTCAGCTCCAGCCAGGGGGCGCTGAAGCGCAGGGTCAGGCCGGCGGCCGACTTCTCCCCCAGCGCGACGGCCGTGGTGGCCGCGGCTTCGCCGGACGGTTCTCCGAAGGTTCCAGAAGCTCCGGAAGCAAGAGGCACCCGGACCGGTTCGGCCGCCGCGGCGGCGACGGTCCACAGGAGCAGGATGACGGCGAACAGGGAAACGACAGGGCGGGAACGCATGAGAGGCCTCCGGATGCGAACGCGACGGGCGCGGCGGCGGACGGATGCAGGGATTCGGAATTCGGGCGAACCGCATGACTATATCAGGTTTGGTGACCGGATGGGCGGGCAATATGATCCCGACATCGCAATAAAATCTGACACATCATCGGGTTGTTCCGGGGACGGTCAGGACGAAACCGTCGCCGGATCCACCATTGCGGTGGTTTTCGACCGCGCGGGTTTGCTATAGTCCCCGTCCACCATCCGTCCCCCCCGCGGGTCCGGCAGGCCGCCGGCTCCGTCGGGTCGCGTCCGCCCGGCGGCCGGGGACACGAAAGGACACGTCATGATCCGCCAGTGCGCCCTCATCCTGCTCCTCACCCTCGGCCTCGCCGGCGTCGCCTCGGGCGGCGTGCTGAACGTGCCCGGCGACTACGCCCAGATCAACGACGCCGTCCAGGCCTGCGCCCCCGGCGACACGGTGCTCGTCGCGGCGGGCACCTGGCACGACTGCACCCACCCGACCGAGGGCCCGGGCACGACCCCCGCCAGCGTGATCATGAAGTCCGGCGTGACCCTGCGCGGCGCCGGACCCGACCAGACCATCATCGACGCCCAGAGCCTCGGCCGCGGCATCTTCATCGAGGCCGTGTCCGACTGCCGGGTCGAGAACCTGCGCGTGACCGGGGCCTTCGCCTCCATCTACGGCGCCGGGATCCTGGTGCGCAACGTGGACGCCACGGTGGCGGTCACCGACGTGCGCGTGACCGGCTGCACCGACGGCGGCGTCATCTGCATCACCGGCGCGAGCCCGGTGCTGACGCGCGTCGTCATGGACAACAACTCGGCCAAGCAGGGCGGCGGGCTGGCCATCGAGGAGAGCAGTTCGCCCCAGGTGATCGACTGCGTCGTCGAGGCCAACACCGCGCCCAGCGGCGCGGGCGTGTTCATCCGCCAGAACTGCGCGCCGGTGCTGAGCGGCTGCCTCATCACGGGCAACGCGATCACCGCCAACTGGGGCAACGGCGGCGGCATCTCGGTGCAGTCGAGCACGCCGCAGATCCTCGGCTGCGAGATCACCGACAACACCACCCTCGGCTACGGCGGCGGCGTGGCCTACCTCGACGGGGCGGCCGGCCTCATGGAGGACTGCCTCGTGCAGGGCAACGACGGCGCCTTCACCTACAGCCAGGGCGGCGGCATCGCCACCAGCGCCGCCGGCCCGACCCTGCGCCGCGTCGTCATCGTCGGCAACACCGCCAGCGGCTTCTTCGCCGAGGGCGGCGGCATCGACATCAGCTTCGCCCCGGCCCCGACCCTCGAGAGCTGCACCATCGCCGGGAACGCCACCAGTCCCAACGGCTTCGGCGGCGGCATCTCCGTGCAGTGGAGCGCCGCGCCGGTGATCGACCGCTGCATCATCGCCTTCGCCACCGCGGGCCAGGGCCTGTTCTGTTCGAGCGCCACGCCGGTCGTCTCCTGCACCGACATCTACGGCAACGCGGCGGGCGACGCCCTGTGCGGCACCGACGCGGGCGGCAACTTCTCGGCCGATCCGCTCTTCTGCGGCAGCGCCGGCCACGAGTACAACCTCGACCCCGCCAGTCCCTGCGCGCCGGGCAACCACCCCGGCGGCCTGTGCGGCGGCGACCTGATCGGCGCCCTGGCGGCCGGCTGCGGCGAGAGCCCGGTGCCGGACGCGGCCCTCGCGGGCCTCGGCCTGGACAACTACCCCAACCCCTTCAACCCGATGACGACCATCGTCTTCTCGCTGCCGGCCGACGGTCCGGCGGTGCTGCGGGTCTTCGACCTGCAGGGGCGCCTGGTGCACCACGCCGCCTGGGACCGCCTCGACGCCGGCCGCCACGAACACCGCTGGAACGGCACCGACCGGTCGGGCCGCGCCCTGGCCAGCGGCCTGTACCTCTACCGCCTCGACAGCGGCCAACTCTCCCTCACGCGAAGGATGAGCCTGATCCGATGATCTCCACCCCCCTCGTCGCCGCGCGTCTCATGGCGCGCGGCTCCGTGGCGGCCGCCCTCGTCGTGGCCGCCGCCGGCGTCGCCCC
>JAGRNP010000143.1 GCA_020440705.1 bacterium
GCGGCCCTGCTGGGCCTGTTCCTGGCCAGCCCCTCGCTGGGGGCCTACCTGGGGGCGACGATGTTCGCCTCGGCGCAGTTGGACTACATCGTGTGGGGCGGCGCCCTCTCCGCGCTCTTCGCCGGTCTGCACTACTGGTGGCCGAAGATGATGGGCCGCGCCTACAGCGACGAGGTCGCCCGGATCGGCGCCGTCCTCTACGTGATCGGCGTGAACCTGGCCCTGATTCCGCGGGTCATGGTCGGCACGCGCGGCGTCCCCCAGGATCTGCTGGGCGTCATCCCGGAATCGCTGCGCCTGTCGGAGGTCTCGAGCCTCGGTTGGCTGTTCCTCTACAGCGGTCTCGCCGTGATCGCCGGCAACCTGCTGGTGACCGTGTGGGGGGACGCCAAGGCCGCGGACGATCCGTGGGGGGCGACGACCTTGGAATGGACCGTCCCTTCGCCGCCGCCCGAGGACAACTTCGGTTGAAGGGAGAGCGACCTCACATGCCGTTCCTGACCCCGAGTGCGGCGATCGCGGCTTTCCTGGCCGTCCTGTGCCTGGTCGTTCCGGCAACAGGGGTGGCAGTCGATCCTCCCGCCGAGCAGCCGGGCGACTACGATTCCGCCAACGCGCGGGAGATCATGGAACTCTGCGCCGGATGCCATGGGGACAACGGGCAGGGCGGGGGCGGGGGCGAGTACCCGCGACTGGCCGGACTGCCGGCGGCCTACATCACCGCCCAGATGCTCCAGTTCCGCTCGGGGACCCGGGCCAGCATGGCCATGGCGCCCTACGCCGACGAGCGGGAGCTGAGCGACAGCGACCTGGCGGACATCAGCCGCTATCTCGCCGACATCGAACTGCTGACCCGGATGCCGGCGATCGATCCGGACCTCGACTCCTACGAGAAGCTGCTGATCGCGAGCCGGGTCTTCAACGTCGCCCGGGTCGACGGGGACACGGAGCGGGGACGGGTCGTCTACGAGCGGGAATGCCGCAAGTGCCACGGTGAATCCGGGGTCGGGCGAGGCAAGAACCCGCCGCTGGCCGGGCAATACACCGACTATCTCCGCCTGCAGATCGAGGAGTTCCGCCAGGAACGGAGGGCCAACAAGCCCATGCTGAGGGCGCTGCAGGACTTGACGGCCGCCGACATCGAGGCTCTTTTGGCCTACCTCGCGACGACCGACGACTGAACCCGCTGGGAGCCTTCCCGCGCCCAGGAATCTGCTAGGAGTTGCAAAAAACGCTCAGGATTACCGAACAGGACAAAAACGCCGCATCCAGCCTCTGCGGGGTGATTCGCAGCATTTTCCGGTCGATCCGGGCCCCTGGCCCACCCCCTTCTCGCGCGCGCGGCGGACACGCCTCTTGCAAAAAAGGACATAGATATCCGATTATAGCGAATGGAGTCGGAATACCGCCTGTGGGCCCCTAGGCGCTCCCGGCGGAGAAGGAAACGGTCTCAGTGGGCCCGCCCAGCGGGCCGTAGAGGGGAGAAGGACATGAGCTTGGTCAAGAAACTGGCGGCGATCCTGGTCCTGCTGGCGGCATCGACGTTCCTCGCGAACGGAGTGGCCCGGGCACAGACCCTCCAGGACGTGATGAAGGAACGCGGACTGACCGAGAAGGACGTTCTCGCGGCCGCGAAGACCTACACCCCGACGGGCGGCCGGGACGAGTATATCGCGTTCAGTTCCGGCGGCCAGAGCGGCCAGGTCATCGTCTACGGCATCCCGTCGATGCGGATCCTGAAGTACATCGGCGTCTTCACGCCGGAGCCGTGGCAGGGCTACGGATTCGACGACGAATCGAAGGCCGTGCTGGCGATGGGCCGCATCAACGGCAAGGACATCCGCTACGGCGATTCCCACCATCCCGCGATCTCCGAGACCGAGGGCGACTACGACGGCCGCTACCTGTTCATCAACGACAAGGCCAATCCGCGCATCGCGGTGATCGATCTCCACGACTTCGAGACCAAGCAGATCGTGCCCAACCCGTTCTTCAGTTCCGACCACGGCGGCTGCTTCGTGACCCCGAACACCGAGTACGTGATGGAGGCCAGCCAGTACGCGGCCCCCTTCAGCAAGGATTTCGTGCCGCTCGAGGAGTTCAACGACAAGTACCGGGGCGGAGTGACCTACTGGAAGTTCAACCGGGAGGAAGGCCGCATCAATCCCGCCGAGTCCTTCACCTTCGAGCTGCCGCCCTACAGCCAGGACCTCAGCGACGCCGGCAAGGGCCCGAGCTATGGCTGGGGCTTCACGAACTCGTTCTGCTCCGAACGGTACATCGGCGGCATCGAGCGGGGCCGTCCGCCCTTCGAGGCCGGGTGCTCCTCCAAGGACACCGATTTCATGCACGTCACCAACTGGAAGAAGGCCGCCGAGCTGGTCGCCGCCGGCAAGGTGAAGAAGGTCAATGGCCAGTACCTGATCACGATCGAGCAGTCGGTGGCCGAGGGCCTGGTCTACCTGATTCCCGAGCCCAAGAGCCCGCACGGCTGCGACGTCACGCCCGACGGCAAGAGCATCATCGTCTCGGGCAAGCTGGACAGCCACGCCTGGGTGTACAGCTTCGAGAAGATCATGAAGGCCATCGAGACCCGCAATTTCGAGACGACCGACTCCTACAACATCCCGATCATCTCCCTCGAGGCGGCGCTGGACAAGTCGGTCAACGTCGGCCTCGGCCCCCTGCACACCCAGTTCGACTCGGTCGACGGCGTCTGCTACACGTCGATCTACGTCGATTCGCAGGTCACCAAGTGGAACTACCGCACCGGCAAGGTGCTCGACACGCTGCCGATCCACTACAACATCGGCCACCTGATGACCATGGAGGGCGATACGCGCTCGCCCGACGGGAAGTACCTCGTCGCCCTCAACAAGCTTTCCATCGATCGCTTCAACCCGGTGGGCCCGCTGCACCCGCAGAACCACCAGTTGCTGGACATCAGCGGGGCCAAGATGTCGCTGCTCTACGACATGCCCCTGCCCCTGGGCGAGCCCCACTACGCGGTGGCCATCAAGGCCGACAAGCTGCAGCCGGTGACCGGCTACAAGACGGGCTGGGACAGCCGCACCGACCAGAAGTCCGCCCACCGGACCCTGGCCGGCCGTGAGCGCACCGAACGCAAGGGCAACCGCGTCGACGTCTACGGGACCACGATCCGCTCGCACATCACGCCGGAGATCATCGAGGTGCAGGTGGGGGACGAGGTCGCGATCCATCTGACGAACCTGGAGCGCGCGGAAGACCAGGTCCACGGCTTCACGATCTACGGCCAGAACGTCCAGTTCTCGCTGGAGCCGGGCAAGACGTCCTCGGCGACGTTCACCGTCGACAAGGCGGGCGTGTACCCGTACTACTGCACCGAATTCTGCTCGGCGCTGCACCTGGAAATGCAGGGCTACCTGCTCGTCCAGCCCAAGGGCTACAAGGCGACGGGCGCCGAGATCCAGGAGGGCCAGAAGTACACCAAGGCCGACTACGAGACCCAGGTGGCGACGAACATCGCGACCCAGGAGGTCATCGACCAGGTGGTGGGCTTCATCACGAGCCACAACTACCAGGACTTCCCGACCGTCGTCGCCCTCGTCGAGGACGCGACCGACCAGCTGGGCTTCGCCGCCGAGACGAAGAAGAAGGCGGAGGCTTCGGCGGCCGCCGGCGACTGGCAGAACGCCATGCTCTGGGCCAACCAGTGGTGGCAGTACCAGGTCAAGACGGCCGATCTCGGCCTGCGGGCCAAGACCTTCCTGGAGGAGAACGGGGCCAAGAAGGTGAAGTAGGCGGGACGGACGATCCGGAACCCGGGCAGGTGCCGGGTCGCGCACCCGACGGCGGGACGCGGCACCTGTCCACGAACCCCAACCTGCGCCCCGTGCGACGGGGCCCGAGGAAGAGTCGATGAGAAGCTACGGCACGAAAGTCCGCTTGCTGGCCCTGACGGCGGCGCTCTGCGCCCTGGCGGCCTGCGACGGCAGCAGCCGCGAGGAGCGGTTGGCCAGGATCCGGGCGCATCACGGGCAGGACGCCGCCGGCGGCGGCGCGGTGGTGGCGGTGCAGCTGTCGCCCGGGGCGCAGCTCTACCGGGACAAGACCTGCAACACCTGCCACGGCGATGACGGCATCAGGGCCCTGCTGCCCAACTACCCGATCCTGGCCCGGCAGGGTGCCGCCTACGCCCTGCGCCAGATGAAGGACATCCAGAGCGGGAACCGCGCCAACGGGCAGACGGCGGCGATGAAGGCCGTGGTCCAGGGCGTGACCGAGGAGGAATTCACCATCCTGGCCGATTTCATCGCCAACGAACTGGGCGGCGGCGCGCCGATCGGCGGCGGGGCGGACGAGGAGTCGCCGGGCGCCGTGCTGTTCCGGACCAAGACCTGCACGGCCTGCCACGGCGCCGACGGCAAGACCCCGATCCTGCCCGACTACCCGCGCATCGCCGGGCATCCGGCGGCCTACGCGCTGCAGCAGATGCGCGACGTCAAGAGCGGCGCCCGCGCCAACAGCATGGCGGTGCTGGGCATGCAGGGCGTCATGCATCTGGTCAACGACGAGGAACTCGTGCAACTGGCGGACTACATCTCGACCCTGCCGCGCTAGCCGGACGGGTGAACCCTGGAGGAAGACGACATGATGAGGAACAAGATCGGCATGGTGATCGCCCTGGGCTGCGTCCTGGCCCTGATCACGCCGGCACTGGCCTGGAACGAAGGCGGCGGCGAGCAGGACGAGGCCCTGCACCTGGTGCCCGACCTCGAGAACGGCCGCGACGTCTACGAGGTCTGCGCCGCCTGCCACAAGCTCGAGGGGTGGGGCACGCCGGACGGGACGTTCCCGCAGCTGGCCGGCCAGTACGCGAGGGTCGCCATCAAGCAGCTCTCGGACATCCGCGCCCTGAACCGGGACAACCCGACGATGTACCCCTTCGCCCTGCCGCAGTCGATCGGCGGTCCGCAGGCCCTGGCCGACGTCTCGGCCTACATCGCGAAGCTGCCGATGAACCCCGACAACGGCAAGGGAGAGTGGGCGGAAGGCACGCCCCAGTTCGCCAGGGGCCAGCAGCTCTACAAGGACAACTGCGTCCAGTGCCACGGCGACCACGGCCAGGGGAACGCCGAGAAGTTCTATCCCGTGATCATGGGCCAGCACTACAACTATATGGTGCGCCAGTTCGAGTGGATCCGCGACGGCAAGCGCCGCAACGCCAATCCGGACATGGTCAAGCAGATCGCGGAGTTCACGGACGCGGACATGAAGGCCGTCATCAACTACGTCTCGCGCATCCCGGTGCCCAAGGAACTGCTGGCGCCGTCCAAGGACTGGAAGAACCCCGACTTCAAGTAGGCCCGCCCGCGGCGGGGCCGGACGGCCCGCGCCGCATGCGGCCGCAGCAAGGAATGTGGCATGACGACCGGAAGACGACGGACCCTTGCCAGCGCCGCCCTGGTCGGCCTGGCGATCGCCCTGCTGGTGCCGATCTACAACGCCCCGGTGTGGTGGGTCTCGCTGGAGGCGCCGAACTACCCGCGCGAGTCCTTCCCGGACGGGGTTCGCATCCTGTTCCACCTCAACGGCGTGTTCAGCGGCTGCGGGAGCCAGGCGAAGGACGAGGTGCGCATCGAGGAGGCGCTGGACTGCGCCCACGAGATGGACACGATCAACCACTACGTGGGGATGTACCCGATCGCGTCGGGCGGTCCGCTGGAGGTGTTCTTCTCCCTGTTCCTCGTCACCCTGGTCGGGGTCGTGCTGCTGGTGCCGCTGCTGCCCGGCGTGCGGTGGCGCACGGTCGTCATGGTCGTGGGGTTCACGGCGATCATCGTCTGGATGGGCCTGGCCTACTACGGCGAGAACGGCCTGCGCCTCCAGAGCGCGCGGTACCTCGCCGGCCGGATCACGGCGCTCGGCGAGACCGGACAGGCGGACGACGCCCCGCGGGAACTGAGTCCGGGCGAGGCCCTCATCGCCCGCCTGAAGGCGTCGCTGGCGGAAGACACGGACGCGGCGCCGGCGCCGGAGCCCCCGGCGGCCGGGGAGGGCGGCAAGGGCCAGAGCATCGCCTACCTGCGGGCGGCCTTCGAACAGGACCACGGGCGCCGGGCGACGGGCGGCGAGGCGTGGCGGGGAAGCGGTGCGCAGCTGCTCGCCTGGCACTACGAGAAGGGCCTCGGACGCTACTTCCGCGAGCAGGAGGTGATCGGGCCGATGGTCGCCCGCATGGTCCGCGCCGGGAACATCCTGTTCGGGGTCATCGTGGCGGTCATGCTCGGGCTGCTCGTCGTTGCGCGGCGTCCGTCGGAGCGTCTCGACGGGCTGCTGCTGCTGGCGCCGGCCGGGCTGCCGGCCTACTTCCTCGTCGCGTACTCGGTCTGGCTCTGGTGGTACGGCCACAACATGAACGACATGGGGGCGTTCACCCTCAAGTCGTTCATGCCCACGGTCTTCGGGCAGGGCAAGGTCGCGCAGTTCACGACGAACTCCTATCCGGCCTACGGATTCTGGCTGATGGTCCTGTTCACGGCCCTGCTGCTGGCGGCGTTCGTCCTGCGCCGCGAGCCGGGCGCCGGGCGAAGCGGGGAGTGACGTGAAACGCCGGTTGGTCCTGCTCGCGACGATGGTTGCGCTGCACGCCGTGCCGGGTGCGGCGCAGCCTTCGCTGCAGGAGATGATCGATGCGACCGAGCCCAACGGGACGCTCGTGCCGCCGCCGGGGGTGTACCGGGGGCCGGTCAGCATCGACTTCCCGCTGACGATCGACGGACGGGGCCAGGTGACGATCGACGCCGGCGGCCACGGGACCGTGGTCCTTCTCGATTGCGACGGCGCCACCCTGAAGGGCCTGCGGCTGGTGAATTCGGGCGACTCCCACAACGACATCGACGCCGGTGTGCAGGTCCGCGGCGACTTCAACGTGGTCAAGGACTGCCGCATCGAGGACTGCCTGTTCGGCATCGACCTGCAGCAGGCCGGGAACAACATCATCCGTCGCAACGAGATCACCTCCAAGTCCTTCGATCTGGGGCAGCGCGGCGACGGCATCAGGCTCTGGTACAGCTTCCACAACAAGGTGCAGGACAACGTCTGCCGCGACGTGCGGGACATGGTGGTCTGGTACTCGGCGGACAACGAGATCACCGGCAACCGGGCGACCGGCAGCCGCTACTCGCTGCACTTCATGTACTCGCGGTTCAACCTGGTCGAGAACAACTGGTACTACGGGAACACCGTCGGCATCTTCCTGATGTACAGCGACGGCGTCGTGGTGCGGAACAACCACATCCTGCACGCGGCGGGGCCCACCGGCGTGGGCATCGGGTTCAAGGAGACCTCCGACCTGGTCATCGAGAACAACGAGGTGATGTACTGCGCGAGCGGCCTGTACGTCGACCTGTCGCCGTTCCAGCCGGACACGACCAACCGCTTCCGCGACAACACGATCGCCTACAACGGGATCGGCGTCCGCTTCCTGAACGACTGGCACGGCAACGTCTTCGAGGCGAACCGGTTCATCGACAACATGACCCAGGTCTTCATCGGCGGCGGCGCCACGGCCAACCACAACGAGTGGCGGGGCAACTACTGGAGCGACTACCAGGGGTTCGACCGCGACGGCGACGGCATCGGGGACACCCCGCACGAGGTGCACGCCTACGCCGACCGGATCTGGCGCGACTCGCCGTATGCGCAGTTCTTCAAGGGGTCGCCCCTGCTGGAGACCCTCGACTTCCTCGAGCGCCTGGCCCCGTTCACGCCCCCGCAGCTGCTCGTGCGCGACCGGCAGCCGGTCATCAGCGCGGCGCGGGTCGGGACCAACGCGTTGAAGGGAGGCGTCCATGTGCCCTGAGGACGTGAAACAGGCTGCGGCAGCCGATGTCCCGCCCGATCCCCGGCGGCGCCGCTTCCTGCGGACCGTGGCCATGGCCGGCGGCCTGGTCGGAGCGGCCCTTGTCGGCCTGGTGCCGACGCTGCGGGGGTGGGCGACGCGACTGCGTCCGCCCGGGGCGCTGGTCGAGGACGATTTCCTCGCCTCCTGCATCAAGTGTGGGCAGTGCGTCCAGGTCTGCCCGGTCGAGGCGATCCACCTGGCGGACCTCGCCGACGGCGCCGGCGTGGGGACGCCCTTCATCGATCCGCGGCACCAGGCCTGCGATTTCTCGTGCGACGGCCTGCAGTGCGTTCTCGCCTGTCCGACCGGCGCGCTGACCCACCACCTCGACTACCCCCACGAGGCGCGTATGGGGGTGGCCCAGGTCGCCCGCCCGGGACTCTGCCTTGCCGCCCGCGGCGAAGGCTTCCGTGGCCTGGCCCGCGGGGACTCGTTCGAGGGGAGCCTGCGGTTCGACGCCGTCGACCGCTGGAACCCGATACCGGTCCGTGAGCATCCGTTCGACCTCGAGGTGTGCGACCTCTGCGTGCGCCAGTGCCCGATCGAGATCCGGATCGCCCAGTGCGCGGCCGGCGAACCTCCGGCCGGCGACCCGAACCAGTGCCCGCCCGAGCCGGCCATCCGGCTGGTGGAGACGGGGCTCCGCGACGGCCGACCGACCTTCACCCCCGAGGTGCTGGCCGGGTGCGTGGGGTGCGGCGTGTGCGTGATGATCTGTCCGGCCGAGCCGTCGGTCTTCGACATGGACCTGGCGCT
>JAGRNP010000144.1 GCA_020440705.1 bacterium
CGGCCCGCGACGCGCCGGGCGACCAGGCGATCGTGCAGGGCTTCCCACGCGCGGGCCGCCGGTCCCGGCGCCGCGCCTTCGGCCGCCGTCCGCCGCCAGCGCCGCACCAGCCACTTCTCCCCTCCATGCCGCCAATCAAGGATCCGCACGGTTCTCCTCCTCGACGCCGAAAAAGGCCGCCAACTCCGCGCGTGCCGCGGCCACGGACGCCCCGTCGTCGGCCACGCGAAGTTCGGGGCCCGCGTCGATCCGGACCCGACTGAAGGGCAGGGGCACCACGGTGCGGTCCCACGTCGCCAGAACGCGCGCCCGCGCGGCCGCCATGCGCAGCGGGGCCAGCGGCGCCCCGGTCAGACGGGCCAGCTGCAAGCCCCCGTCGTGGATCACCCCGAACGGACCCTTGGGCCCGTCGACGGCCACACCGATGCTGCGCCCGGCTTCCAACTCCCGTCGCAGTGCCACGAAGGCCCGCGCCCCGTTGTCGCCGGTGGCCCCGCGGACGTAACCGTAGCACGCCGTGCCCAGGGTGCGGATGAGGATGTCGCCATCGGGACTGCTGCTGACCAGCAGGGTGGGCCGCGCCGGGGCCACATGCAGGATGGCGCCCAGGATATCGCGGTGCAGGCAGGCGAAGATGCGCGGACCGCCCCCGGCGGGAACCGGCGGGCCCGCGAGGCGCAGGGAGGCCGCCAGGCCGCGCCACGCCGGCGGGGCGAGCAGCAGCTTGAGCCCCTGGAGTCCCACCTCAGGCCCCGTGCCCGGCCCGGGCCTCGTCCCGTTCGGCGGCCAGCGCGAGGATCTCGGCCGCCGTGCGCCGCCACACGCCGGCGGCTCCGCACAGGTCGCGCAGGCGGCGCACGTCGCCGTAGAAACGCTCGCGCTCGGCCGGGCGGGCCAGCCACCGCAGCAGATTGCGGGCCAGCGGCAGCGGCGTGGCGTCCTCCTGGAAGTGCTCCCGCACGATGCGGCGATCCATGATGAGGTTGCTCAGGCCGATGTGGTGGGTGCGCACGAGACGGCGGGCGATGAAGGCGTTCACCGCGCCGGTGCGGTAGACGAGTTCGTGGGGCACGCCGGCCAGGGCGGCCTCCAGGCTGGCGGTGCCGCTGCACACGAGGGCCAGGTCGAGGCGGCGCATGAGTTCCGGCAGGGGCTCGCGACTGATCTCGAAGGGCCCCTCGAAGACGTCATTCACCACGAGGGGGTCGATGCCCGGCGCCGCCGAGACCACGAACTTCAATTCGCGCTCGGGCAGATGGCCCATGATCGCCTGGCAGGTGACCCGGAGCACGGGCAGCAGGTGGTGCAGCTCCTGACGCCGGCTGCCCGGCAGCACGCCGATGGTCAGCGCCCCCTCCTGGTCGTGCATGGCGTGCTCGCGGCGGGCCAGGTCCTCCTCGAAGGGGAACGCGCCGCCGTAGTCCTCCATCAGCGGATGCCCCATGGGAAAGACGTCGAAGCCGCGCCGCGTGAAGTACTCGGTTTCGAATGGCAGGATGGTGCCCAGGCGGTCGACCTTGTCGCGGAAGCCGGCCGTGCGCCAGGCCCCCCACGCCCACACCTGGGGGGCGATGAGCCAGAACACGGGCAGGCCCAGCTGCCGGGCGCGTCCGGCGAGCTTGCCGTTGAAGCCGGGGAAGTCGATCGGAACCACCAGATCGACGCCTTCGTCGGCGAGGAAGCGCCACAGCCGCTTGCGCACCCGCAGCAGCGTGGGCAGGGTGCCCATGATCTCCGAGAAGCCCATCACGGCCACGTCCGCGGCGTCGGCGACGATCTCGGCTCCCGCCGCCGCGAGGGACTCGCCGCCCAGGGCGGAGACCCGCACGTCGGGGGCCAAAGACCGCAGAGCGGCCGTCAAGGCCGCTCCGTAACGATCCCCGCTGGCTTCGCCGCAGGACAGGAAGATGTGCGGGGCGCGGTCGCTCACGCGCCGCCCTCCCGGGTGCCGCCCGTCATGGCCACTACCTCACGATTCCCCGATCCGAACGGCGGATGAAGGCCATCAGGTCCTCGATGTGCTGGTTGAGCACACACTCGGCCGCGATGCGCTCGAGGGCCTGGGTCACGTTCAGGCCGGACCGGTACAGCAGGCGGTAGGCCCGCTTCAGGTTCAGCAGGTCGTCGTCGGTGAAGCCCTTGCGCTTCAGGCCGATGCTGTTGACCCCCGCCACCTCGATGGGGTTGCCCGCCACCTTGATGTAGGGCGGCACGTCCTGCGGGAGCCGGCTGCCCCCGCCCACGAAGGCGTAGGCCCCGATGCGGACGAACTGGTGCACCGGCGTCAGGCCGCCGATGATGGCGTGGCTCTCGACCTCGACGTGGCCGGCGAGGTTCACCGCGTTGGCGAGCACCGTGCCGTCATGCACGTGGCAGTTGTGCGCGATGTGCACGTAGGCCATGAGCAGGTTGTCGCTGCCGACGCGCGTCGACTCGCCTTCCCCCGTGGCCGGATGCACCGTGCAGTACTCGCGGAAGTCGTTGTTGTCGCCGATCTCGATGAAGGTCGTCTCGCCGCCGAACTTCTTGTCCTGGGGTTCGCAGCCGACGGCCGCCCCGTGGAAGAAGCGGTTGTTGCGGCCGATGGTCGTACGACCGTCGATGAGCACCGACGACCCGATCACGCAGTCCGGCCCGATCACGACCTCCGGACCGATCACCGCGTGCGGCCCGATCTTCACGTTGTGGCCGAGCTGGGCCGCCGGATCCACCACCGCCGTCGGATGGATCTCCGCCGCCGCGACTGCGCGCGGTCCGACGATCTTGTTGGTCTTCATGGAATCCAAGAGTCTCCTCCTTCAGGGCAGCGTCTCAGCTGTCCACCACGGTGGACATCAGATCCGCCTCGGCGACCACCTTGTCGCCGACCCATGCGGTCCCCCGCATCTTGCAGATCGGTCCTCGCAACTTGATCATTTCCAGTTCGAAACGAAGCTGGTCGCCGGGCGTGACCGGCGACCGGAAGCGGGCGTTGTCGATGCCGCTGAAGTACACCAGCTTGCCGCGGGGGTCGTCCACGTTGCTCAGCAGCAGCACGCCGCCCACCTGGGCCATCGCCTCGACGATCAGCACCGCCGGCATGATGGGGTGGCCCGGGAAATGGCCCTGGAAGAAGGGCTCGTTGATCGTCACGTTCTTCAGGCCCGTCACCCGCCTGCCCGGCTCGATCCCGGTGATCCGGTCGACGAGCAGGAACGGGTAGCGGTGGGGCATGATCTTCATGATCGAAGCGATGTCCCACGCCTCCGGATCGCGCGGCGGGTAGATCCGCGGCATGCGCCGCTCCACTTTCGCCAGCAGGCGCGTGAACTCCACGTTGGCGGCGTGCCCCGAAAGGCGCGCCTTCACGTGGCCCTGGATCGGCATGCCCAGCAGGGCCAGGTCGCCGATCAGGTCGAGGATCTTGTGCCGCACGCATTCGTCGGGAAAGCGCAGCTGCTGCCCCCCCGCCAACACCCCGTCGTCGAAGACGAGGGCGTTCTCGAACGACCCGCCCTTGACCAGCCCCATCTCCTGCAGCTGCGCCACGTCGCGCATGAGGGCGAAGGTCCGGGCCGGGGCGATCTCGTCCCGGAAGACCCAGGGTCGCACCTCGTAGGTCGCCTCCTGGGTTCCGATGGCCGCGTCGTCATAGGTGATGGAGAAGCTGACCAGGAACGTGTCGGCCGGCTCGGCCGTCACCTCCACGTCGCCGTTCCGCCACGACACGGGCCGGTTGATCTTGTAGGTCATGGCCGGCAGGCCCTGGTCCTGCACTCCCGCCTCGTCGATCATCTCGACGTAGGTCAGCGAGCTGCCGCAGGTGGCCACGGGCGGTTCGCCGCCCTCGAGCCGGATGTAGCAGTTGGTGATGCCCATGCCGGACATGGCCGCGAGCACGTGCTCGACCGTGTGGATCGTCACGCCGTCCTTGGCCAGGGTCGTGGCGCGGACGAGATCCTGCTCGCCGGTGACGTTCTCCACCACCGCCGGGATCTCGATGTCGCCCTCCGGCCCGGGCACGACGAAGACCAGCCCCGTGTTGATGGGGGCCGGCGCGAACGTCATGCGGGACGAGGCGCCGGAGTGGAGTCCCACGCCGGACACGCTCACCTCGCTCTTGACGGTCTTCTGCAACCAGAGCACCTGTCAGCTCTCCTGATCGTCCGCGGCGCCCCGCGGGGCGTCGGTCAGCCGGGCTTCGAGGCCGGCAAGTTTCGCTTCGAGCTCCCGCACCCGGACCAGCAGGGCCGGCACGCGCCGCGCGGCGCCGTAGGTGCGGAAGGCCGCCTTCACGTCCTGGACCGGGGTGCCGAAGAGTCGGCTGCCCGGCGCCACGTCCGAGATCACGCCCGACTGGGCGCCGATCTGCGCGCCGTCCCCGATGGTCACGTGGTCGGCGATGCCGACCTGCCCGCCGCAGACCACCCCGTCGCCCAGGGTGCTGCTGCCGGCCACGCCCGTCTGCGCGCTCAGGGCGCAATGGCTCCCCACGCGCACGTTGTGGGCGATCTGGACCTGGTTGTCGAGCTTGGTGCCGGCCCCGATCACGGTGCGACCGGTGGTCGCCCGATCGATCGTCACCCCGGCGCCCAGTTCCACGTCGTCCTGCACCTCGACGATGCCCACCTGGGGCACCTTCGCCAGGCCGGACGGCCCCGGCAGGTAGCCGAACCCGTCGCTGCCGACGACCACGCCGGCGTGCACGACGACCCGCGCACCCAGCACACAGCCCTCACGGACCACGGCCTGGGCATGGATCAACGTGTCGCGCCCCACCCGCACGTCGCAGCCGAGCACCACGTGGGCCCCCAGACGCACCCCCTGCGCCAGCACCGTGCCGGCCCCCACCACGCAGTAGGGTCCGATGGCGGCGGCCGCCGCCACGTCGGCGTCCGGATCGATCACCGCCGTCGGATGCACCCCCGGCGGGAAGGCCCGCTCGAGGGGGATCGCCAGGCTGCCGAGCACGGCGGCGAAGGCCCGGTACGGATCTTCCACCCGCACCGCCGGCTTGTCCACCACCATGTCCGGCCCGATCAGCAGGGCACCGGCCGCGCTCGCCACCGCCTCGGGCAACCGGGCCGCGTCCACCACGAAGCCCAGATCGCCGGGCCCGGCATCGGCCAGGGCCGCCGCGCCGGTGACGACCGGATCGGCGTCGCCGACGAGTCGGCCGCCGACACGGGCCGCGATTTCGCTCAACCTCAGCGGCAGCATCGTTTTCCTTTTCGTGCTCCGTGCCCCGGCCGCCCATTAAGGAACCGCCCCCCACCTGCGGTGAGGGGCAAGTCAGGTCGCGGCGGATCCCCGGTCAGGTTGTTGAAAATCCTCTCAAAATCTCAGCCGAGATCGGGCCGGTGTCAACTAAAAACCGACCTAGTCATCGCCCCGGGCGAGGGCCGCGAGCACATCATTCGTCAAATCGTACTTGGGATCGAGGAAGAGGACCGCCAGGGCCGCCGAATCGACGATCATGCCGTAGTCCTTCTCCTTGCCGATCCGCTCGACGATCGTCTTGATCTGGTCGAGGATCGGCGTGATCTTCGCTTCGTACTCCGCCTCGGCCCGCTGGTCGATGCTCTCGCGGAACTGGAAGTACTCGGCCCGCTTCTGCTCGAAGGCCTGCACCTTGGTCGCCAGGGCGTCCTCGCCCAGCAGCAGCTTCTGGCTCTCGATCTCCTCGGCCATGGCCGTCAGGACCTTCTCCCGCTCCGCCACCTCGAGCTCGAGCTCACGCAGGAACTTCTGGTACTGCTCCTGGGCGTCCCGGGCCGCCTCGTACTCCTCGGCGATGCGCTGCGAGTCGACGACCGCCAGGGGCTTGTGCTCGGCGGCGGCCGGTCCGGCCAGGGCGGCCACCGCCACCAGCAGCGTCGCGGTCGCGGCGATCATACGGTTCTTGCTCATGTCGTCCTCCGGCCCCACGCGCTGCCGCGCCGGGACCCGTTACTGGCCGCTGCTCCGGAACCCGGCACGGGTCCTAGAAGAAGTTGCCGATATTGAAGTGCGGCTCCCACCCGGGGGCCTTCTCGGTCCCGTTGTAGCGGTCGAAGCCGTAGCCGTAGTCGAAGCCGATGGTGCCCATCATGGGCACCTCGACCCGGATGCCGAAGCCGGCGCCCTTGCGCAGGCTCGCCAGATCCGCCTCCGAGAAGCTGTTCCAAACGTCGCCCATGTCCAGAAAAGTGAGCAGCTGGACGGCCTTGGTCAAGGGGTACAGGATCTCGGCGTTCAGGATCGTGAAGAAGCGCCCGCCGATGAAGCTGGGATTCCCGGCCGGCACGACCTCCAGGTCGCGGTAGCCGCGCAACGGGTAGCGGCGGTTGCCGCCGAGCCGGTAGCGTTCCCAGTCGGGCACGGGCGTGTCCTGCTCGAGGCGGTCGAGCAGGGCGAAATAGCCGCGCGTGTGCATGGCGAAGCCGCCCGGCAGCCGCTGGTAGAAGCTGTGGCTGAGGATGTGCTCCTGGAACGAGATCTGGCCGCCGAGTGGCCCGCCGGCCAGCTCGACGCTGTAGTTCGTCTTCGACCCCGAGGTCGGGAAGAACGGGTTGTCGGTCGAGTTGCGGCTCAGGGTGAAGCGCACGCTGCTCTTGGTCTGGGGCCAGTCGACCTGGTTCAGGGGCGTGTACTCGGGGTCGCCCGTGCTCAGGCCCTCCTGCAGACTCTCGATGTAGCGCTCGTAGCCCGCGTCGAAGTTGCTCAGCTCGGTGCGCGACAGCTCGTAGCGGAACCCCGCCCGGCTGTAGCGCGTGCCGGGGATGCGCCGGCCCAGCCGCAGGCTCACGCCCTTGACCCGGCTCTCGTAGAAGTCGTCCAGGTTGTACTGGTAGCGGTCGAAGAGGTCGACGCCCACCAGCATGGGCGTGCCCCGGAACCAGGGCTCGGTGAAGCTCAGGTCGACGTAGCGCCGCCGGGAACCGAACTGCCAGGTCACGCCGATGTTCTGGCCCTTGCCCTGGAAGTTGGTCTCCTGCACCTGGATGAAGCCGCTCAGGCTCGTCTCGGCGCTGTAGGCCATGCCGAACATGAACTGCCCCGTCTGCTTCTCCTTCACCTTCAGGACCATGTCCACGTCGCCGCCGGGACGGGGCTTGATGTCCGGCTGCACGTCCTCGAAATAGCCGGTCTGGAAGATGTCGCGCAGGGTCGACTGGATGCGGGTGTTGCTGAAGGTGTCGCCCGGGAAGGTGCGCATCTCCCGCAGGATGACCTTGTCGTGGGTCTTGGTGTTGCCGCTGATCTGGATGTCGCCCAGCTTCGCCGGCTGCCCCTCGATGAAGGTGAACTCGACGTTCACCGTCTGGTCGACGATGTCGCGCTGGGGCTCGACGGTGATGTAGATGTAGCCGCGGTCGGCGTAGATCTGCTGCAGGTTGGCCAGGGCCTCGAGGTACTCGTCCTCCTTGAAGACGCCGCCCTTCTCCAGCCAGATCACGTCGGCGATGGCCAGATCGTCGAACACCGTGTTGCCGGACCAGCGGATGTCGCCCACGAAGTAGCGCGGGCCTTCCTCCACCGAGATCACGATGTCGAGCTTTTCCGGCTCGTCCTCGCGGAAGTCGAGGTCGACGCCCGTCACCTTGGCGTCGAGGTAGCCCTCGTTGCGGGCGCGGGTGACGATGCGCTCCTTGTCCTCCTCGAACTGGGCCTTCTTGAAGGTGCCGCTGCGCAGGAAGCCCTTGGTGCCCTGCTCCATGGCGTCGCGCAGGTCGCCGGCCGAGAGGTTCGCCAGCCCCTCGAAGCGGATCGACTGCACCTTGACCTTCTGGCCCTCGACCACGGTGACCACCAGGTCTTCCATGTTGTTGGCGTCGACGCGCGAGCTGTCCGGGTGGATGACGACGTTGAAGTAGCCCTTCTCGTAGTAGAGTTCGCGCAGGGGCTGCAGTTCGCGCCGCACCACGGCCGGGTTGGCGAACTGGCCCACGTGCACCGTGAACTCGTTCCGCAGGTCCGATTCCTTGATCTTCTTGTTGCCCTGGAAGGTGACCGAGCGCACGCGGGGGAATTCCTGCAGATTGACGATGAGCTTCACGCCGCCGGGGACCTGCTGGCGATAGACGTAGACGTCGGAGAACTTCTGGGTGGCGAAGAGGTTGCGGATGGCCGCACTGACGAGATCGGCGGTCAGGGGCTTGCCCGTCTCCAGGCCCGACCAGGCCAGCACCTGGCGCGCGCCCACGGTCATGGCGCCGACCACTTCGATCTCGGTGATCTCGGGGGTGCCGACGGTCTGGGAGCGGGCCGGACCCGCAAAGGCCGCCAGCAGGCACAGACAGAGGATCAGGCGGGCACGGGTCGTCATGGGCGGATTCGGGCTCCCCGGTGGTTCGCGGGCGCCGGTGATGGGGCTCCGGCCCCGTTCCGGTGCGGTTCCTTGCACGTCCCGGCGATCCGGGAACGGCCGCGGCATCGTAGCAACGGCCTGCTGCTCCATCAATGAACTTCTGTGCGGGACAGGCGGGGTGCCGGCCGCACGGATCCAACCGCGCCGCGCCGGGGAAGTTCCCGCCGCGGGCTGCGCGACCGTCGCGCCAAAATAGGCGACGGAGCGGATGGAATCCAGCCGAATTCCGGGGCGAAGCCCCCACGCGAACGGCCGCCGCTCCCGAAGGGAACGGCGGCCGTGCGTGGT
>JAGRNP010000145.1 GCA_020440705.1 bacterium
CAGGTCGTTGATTCGAAAATTCCGCCATCTGCATTGCTCCTGTCCTGGCCCGGACCCCCGCTCCCTGCGGCGGCCGCGCGGCCGGTGAGACCTAGACTTCGATTCCGCCGTCCCTGAGCCCGCGGGCCAGGGCGGCGACACGCCCGTGGTAGAGATAACCGTTGCGGTCGAAGACCATGCTGGTGATCCCCTTCTCCTTCGCCTGCGCGGCGACGTCGCGACCGACGCTGTAGGCCATGGCGCACTTGCCGGCGATGCCCTCGGGCACCTCGGCGGCGGCGGCGGCCTTCTTGCCGTTGCTGGCCAGGAGGGTCACCCGCGCATCGTCGTCGACGACCTGGGCGTAGATGTTCTTGTGGCTGCGGGTGACGGTCACCCGGGGCCGTTCGGCGGTCCCGGCGATCTTCTTGCGGATGGAAATCTTCCGCCGCTTCCGGATCCGGATCCGCTTGCTCGCGACACTGCTCATTGGTTCACCTCTTTGTGACCGGTCGCCCGGCTACTTGCCCGCGGCCTTGCCGGCCTTGCGGATCACTTGCTCGCCCACGTACCGGATGCCCTTGCCCTTGTAGGGCTCGGGCTTGCGGTAGGAGCGGATCTCGGCGGCCACCTGGCCCACCTGCTGCTTGTCGATGCCCGTGACGTCGATGTGCGTCGCGTCCGGACAGTTGATCTCGATGCCCGCGGGAATCGGGTACTCGATCGGGTGGCTGTACTGCAGCTGCAGGTCGAGGACCTGGCCCTTGACCTGGGCGCGGTAACCGACACCGATGATCTCCAGCTTCTTCGTGAAGCCCTCAGTCACGCCGGTGACCTGGTTGGCGATCAGCGCCCGGACCAGCCCGTGGCGGGCCTTGGTGGTCTTGCTCTCGTCGGGCCGCACGACCGTCAGCTGGCCGTCCTTCTCCTCGAAGGACAGTCCCGCGGGGATGTGCTGCTTGTGCTCACCCTTGGGCCCCTTCACCGTCGAGGTGGTGCCGTCGATGCTGACGGTGACCCCGCTCGGGATGGGAATCGGGTTGTTACCAATCCGAGACATTGCTCTTTCCTCCGCAATACGTGAACCGGCGGCCGGGCCGCACGGCGACTACCAGACCTCGCAGAGCACCTCGCCGCCGATGCTGCGCATGCGGCACTGGTGACCGGTCAGGATACCTTCGTTCGTCGACAGGATGGAGATGCCGTACCCGCCGCACACCTTCGGGATGTTGTCCTTGCCCGCGAAGATGCGGCGGCCCGGACGGCTCACCCGACGGATGCCCTCGATGACGCCGATGCGCTTGCCGTCCCTGGAGTAGTACTTCAGGAAGAGCCGCAGCGTACCCTGGGCGTTGTCCTCGAGGACCTCGAACTTGTCAATGTAGCCCTGCTCCTTGAGCACCTGGGCCATGGCCCGCTTCTGGTTCGAAGCGGGGATCTCGACCCGACGGTGGCCCGCCTGCGTGGCGTTCCGGATCCGGGTCAACATATCCGCAATGGGATCGGTCATGCTCATCGCGTCCGCTCCTGCCTTTTTACCAACTGGCCTTGGTGACACCCGGGATGTCGCCGCTCAGGGCGAGCTGCCGGAAACAGATACGGCAAATGCCGAAGTGCCTGATGTAACCCCGGGGACGACCGCAGCGCCGGCACCGGTTGTAAGCCCGCACCTTGAACTTGGGCTTCCTGTTAGCCTTGGCAATCAAAGATTTCCTGGCCAAAACTCAATCCTCCTTCGTCCGGCTAGCGCCGGAAGGGCATACCCAGAAGGCGCAGCAGTTCGCGGCCTTCCTCGTCGTTCGTGGCGGTGGTGACGATGGTCACGTTCATGCCGCGCGGCTCGTCGACCTTGTCGTACTCGATCTCCGGGAAGATCAGCTGGTCCTTCAGGCCCAGGGTGTAGTCGCCGGCGCCGCTGAAGCGGGTCGGCACGCCCCGGAAATCCCGGATCCGCGGCAGGGCCACGTTGATGAACCGGTCCAGGAACTCCCACATCTGCCGGTCGCGCAGGGTCACGCGGGCCCCGATGGCCATGCCCTCGCGCAGCTTGAAGTTCGAGATCGACTTGCGGGCCTTCGTCTGCACGGCCTTCTGCCCGGTGATCGTCTCGAGCTCAGCGCACGCCGTCTCGAGGATCTTCGGGTTGGTGTGCGACTTGCCCAGTCCCATGTTGATCACGACCTTCACGGGCCTCGGGATCTGCATCGCGGACTTGTACGCAAACTTCTCCTGCAGGGCCGAGACCGCATTGCTCTCGTACAGTTCCCGCAGGCGGGGTTTGGTGGCTGCAGCCATTGTTTTCCTCCAGCGGCCGACGCCGCCTCATTGCCTTCCGGGGCACCGTGCCCCGATTTCCAGCCGAATTTCCGACAACCCGTCCGAGCGGACTAGTCGTTCAGCATCTCGCCGCTCTTCTTGCTGACGCGGGCGCGGCTGCCGTCCGAGAGCACGTCCTTGCCGATGCGCGTGGGCTTGCCCGTGTTCGGGCAGACCAGCATCACGTTGGACGCGTTGATCGGGCCTTCCTTCTCGATGATCCCGCCCTGCGGCACGTCCTTGGACGCACGCGTGTGGCGCTTGATCATGTTCACCTTCTCGACGATGATCCGGCCGGAGCCCGGGAAGACCTTCAGGACCTTCCCCTCCTTGCCGCGGTCGTTGCCGGCCACCACGCGCACTTTGTCGTTCTTCTTGATGCGCATCACAGAACCTCCGGCGCGAGCGAGACGATCTTCATGAAGCGCTTGTCGCGCAGCTCGCGGGCCACCGGGCCGAAGATGCGGGTGCCCACGGGCTCCTCGCCGTTCTCCGCCAGGATCACCGCGGCGTTGTCGCTGAACCGGATGTAGGAACCGTCCTTGCGGCCGACTTCCTTCCGGGTGCGCACGACGACGCACTTGACGACCTGGCCCTTCTTCACGTTGCCGTTGGGAATGGCCGATTTCACGGCGGCGATGATGATGTCGCCGACCCGGGCGTAGCGCCGACGGGTCCCGCCCAGCACGCGGATGCACTCGCAGGTCTTGGCCCCCGAGTTGTCCGCGACAGTCAGTCGTGTGGATTCCTGAATCATTGTTCCATTCCTTGCCACGCCGCACCGGAGCACGGCGACGGTTGCGACACTTCGCTACTTGGCCTTCTCGAGGATCTCCGCGACCCGCCAGCGCTTGGTCTTGGACATGGGGCGAACGGCCATCAGCCTGACGGTGTCGCCGACCCCGCACTCGTTGTTCTCGTCGTGGGCGACCAGCTTCGCCGTCCGCGTGATGATCCGCTTGTAGAGCGGGTGCGGGAAACGGCGACTGACCTTGACGATGGCGGTCTTGTCGTTCTTCGCCGAGACCACCTCGCCGATCCGGACGGCCCTGAGGTTTCGTTCCGTGTTAGCCATTCGATTCAACTCCCTGGCGCGGGCGCCGCGGCGCCCCGTCACCGACCGTGTCCTACTGGGCGGCCCGCTTTTGGGTAATGACAGTGTTGATCACCGCGATCTCCCGGCGCATGTTGCGCACCTGGAGGGGATTGTCCAGCGCACGCATGTTGAGCTGGATCCTCGCGTTCATCAGTTCCTCGGACTTCTCCTTCAGGAGGCTCTCGAGCTCTTCCATCGGCATGTCCCGCAGTTCATGGGCTTTCTTCATGTCCTACTCTCCCGTCCGGCTGACGATGCGCGTCTTGAACGGCAGCTTCGCCGCGCCGAGGCTGAGGGCCTTCTTGGCCAGTTCGAGGTCGACGCCGTTGATCTCGAAGAGGATCCGGCCCGGCTTGATGACCGCGACCCAGTACTCCGGCGCGCCCTTGCCCTTGCCCATGCGGGTCTCGGCGGGCTTCATGGTGATGGGCTTGTCCGGGAAGATCCGGATCCAGACCTGGCCCACACGCTTCATGCGCCGCGTGATCGCCACACGGGTGGCCTCGATCTGGCGGCTGGTGATCCAGCCGGCGCCCACGGCCTGCAGGCCGTAGTCGCCGAAGGCGATGGTCGCGCCGCGCCGGGCCATACCCCGGTTGCGGCCCTTGAACATCTTCCTGTGCTTGGTGCGCTTCGGCATCAACATGGTCTATCGTCCTCTTCTCTTGGAGCGTGGGCGCCTAGGCGCGCTGCTCGACAACCTGCTTGCGCAGCTGTTCCTTGAACTCGGCCGGGAAGATCTCGCCCTTGCAGATCCAGACCTTGACGCCGATGGCGCCGTACTGGGTGCGGGCGGTGCTGGTCCCGTAGTCGATATCGGCACGCAGCGTGTGCAGGGGCACACTGCCGTCGTGATAGGACTCGATGCGGGCCATCTCGGCGCCGCCGAGGCGGCCGGCGCAGCGGATCTTGATGCCCTTGGCACCCATCCGCATCGCCGTGGCGATGGCCTTCTTCATGGCGCGACGGAAGGCGACCCGGCCCTCGAGCTGGGCGGCGATGTGGTCGGCGACCAGGGGCGCGCTCAGCTCGGGCTTCTTGACCTCTTCCACGTCCAGCTTGACGTTCTTGCCGATCATCTTCTGGAGCTCGGCGCGCAGCTGGTCGGCCTTGGTGCCCTTCTTGCCGATGACGACACCGGGGCGGCTGGTCGCGATGATGATGTTCACCTTCTCGCGGAAGCGCTTGATCTTGACCGACTCCACGCCGGCGTTGCCGACACGCGCCATGACGTACTTGCGCAGGAGGAGGTCCTCGTTCAGCCAGTCAGCGAAATGCTTGTCGGTGAACCAGCTCGAGTTCCAGTCCTTGACGATTCCCAACCGGAATCCGATCGGATGTGTCTTCTGACCCATGGTCTTCCTTCCTCGTGTCGCGCCCCGGGTTCGGGCCCGACTTGAATCACCTGATCATCCGGGTTTCCCCGGTCGCGGGGCCCTAGGCCTCGACGACAACCTTGATGTGGCTCGTCCGCTTGTTGATGCGGTAGGCCCGGCCCTGGGCCCGCGGACGGATCCGCTTCATGGTCGGGCCCTCGTCGATCCGGATCTCCTTGACGATGATCCGCTCGTTGGCCAGTGCCGCCTCGCCCTCGTTCTTGAACCGGGCGTTGGCGGCCGCCGAGAGCATGACCTTCTTGATGATCGGCGAGGCCTTCTTCGGCGTCAGGGCCAGGATGCCCAGCGCCTCGTCCACGCTCTTGCCGCGGATGAGGTCCGCCACGAGGCGGGCCTTCCGGGCCGAGATCCGGACGTGTTTGGTGGATGCCAGTGCCTCCATCAGCAAAACCTCCGCTTACTTCTTCGTGGTGTGACCACGGTAGGTCCGCGTCGGAGCGAACTCACCGAGCTTGTGTCCCACCATGTTCTCCTGGATGTACACGGGCACGAACTGCTTGCCGTTGTGCACGGCAATCGTGTGGCCCAGAAACTCGGGGACGACCGTCGAGCGACGCGACCAGGTCTTGATGACCCGCTTCTCGCTCTTGCCGTTGAGGTCCTCGACCTTGGACAGCAGGTGCTCGTCCACGAAAGGCCCCTTCTTGATCGATCTCGACATCTTACCGACTTCCTCCGGTTACGGATCTACTTCTTGCCCTTGCGGCGACGAACGATGAACGCATCGGACGGCTGCTTGCGACGGGTCTTGAAGCCCTTGGCCAGCTGGCCCCACGGCGAGACCGGATGACGACCACCGCTGGTGCGGCCCTCGCCGCCGCCGTGCGGGTGGTCGACGGGGTTCATGGCGACACCGCGCACCGTCGGGCGGCGGCCCAGCCAGCGGGTGCGGCCGGCCTTGCCGCTCACGACGTTCTCGTGCTCGGCGTTGCCCACCTCGCCGATGGTGGCGTAGCAGCGCTTGTGGACCATGCGCACCTCGCCGCTCGGCAGGCGCAGGGTGACGTACTCGCCCTCCTTGGCCATGACCTGGGCGAACGAGCCGGCCGAGCGGGCCATCTGGCCGCCCTTGCCGATGTTCAGCTCGATGTTGTGCACCAGCGTGCCGAGGGGAATGCTCTCCAGCGGCAGCGCGTTGCCCGCGTTGAACGGCGTCTTCTGGCCGGCGAGGATCTGGTCGCCCACCTGCACGCCCTTGGGCCACAGGATGTAGCGCTTCTCGCCGTCGACGTACTGCAGCAGGCAGATGCGCGCGCTGCGGTTCGGATCGTACTCGATGCTGACGACCTTGGCGGGCACGTCGTGCTTGTTCCGCTTGAAGTCGATGATGCGGTAGCGGCGCTTGTGGCCGCCGCCGCGATGACGCACCGTGATGCGGCCGCGGTTGTTGCGCCCGCCGTTCTTCTTCAGCGGCTCGAGCAGCGACTTCTCCGGCGTGGAGGTCGTGATCTCGCTGAAGTCCGCGACGGTCCGGAAACGCTGGGTCGGCGTCACGGGCTTGAGTTTCCTGATTGCCATTGATCCTGCTCCTCTGCCTAGACGACTTCGAACATGTCGATGGAGTCGTCCTTGGCCAGTGTGACGATGGCCTTCTTCCAGTCGGCCCGCTTACCCGTGAATCGGCCCATGCGCTTGACCTTGCCGCGGCAGTTCATCGTGCGCACCTGGGTCACCTTCACGCCGAAGAAATGCTCCACGGCCTGACGGATCTCCTGCTTGTTGGCCTCGGGGGCGACCTCGAAGTAGTACTGGTTGTGCATCTCCCGCATCGTCGCGCCCTGCTCGGTGATCAGGGGCCGGCGGATGACCTTGCTCAGGTCCTTCATTTGCCGAACACCTCCTCGGCGCCCGCGAGCGCCGTCTGGGTGAACACGAGGTTGTCGGCCCACAGGATCGTGTAGGCGTTCAGCTCGTGGGCGCGCAGCACGCGCACGCCCTTGATGTTGCGGGCGCTCTTGTAGAGGTTGTCGCCCTCGCGGTCGACGACCAGCAGCGTGTGCCGGCCGGGCAGCGCCATGGCCGCCAGCATGCTCGCCATCTGGCGGGTCCGGGGCGCATCCATCGCGAAGTCCTCGACGACGCTCACGCGCTCGTGCCCGGCCCGGTCGCTCAGGGCGCTCACCAGGGCGACCCGCTTGATCTTGCGGGGCAGCACGTAGGTGTAGTCCCGCGGATGCGGGCCGAAGGCGATACCGCCGCCGACCCGCGACGGGCTGGCGATCGAGCCCATGCGGGCGCGGCCGGTGCCCTTCTGGCGGAACATCTTGGCGCTGGTCGCCTTCACCTCGGCCCGGGTCTTGGTGTCGTGCGTGCCCTGGCGCTGGTTGGCCAGGTAGTTCCGCACGGCCTCCCACAGGGCCTGCTTGCGCACCGGTTGCTCGAAAAGGGCGGCGGGAAGCTCCACCGTGCCCTTCGTCTCGCCGGCGCCGCTGTACAGTTTTGCCGTTGCCATTGTCCTTTACCTCGTCCCGTTCCGGTCCTGTCGGACCCGGTCAGCTACCGCGTCTCTACCGACTCGGCCGGATGTAAACGATGCCGTTCTTGTGCCCGGGCACGCTGCCCTTGACCAGCAGCAGGTTCTTCTCCTGGTCGACCGCGACGATCGTCAGGTTCTTCTTGGTCTCGCGCTTGTTGCCGTACTGGCCCGCCATGGGCTTGCCCGGCAGCACGCGACCCGGCTCGGTGTGCATACCGATCGAGCCGGACATGCGCACGTTCTTGGAACCGTGGGCCGCGGGGCCGCGGTGGTGTCCGTGCCGTTTGATGGGCCCGGAGAACCCGTGGCCCTTCGTGGTGCCGGTCACGTCGACCTTGCCCGCCTCGGCCAGGACCGAGACGTCGACCGTGTCGCCCAGGCTGTACTCATGGCCCTCGTCCATGCGGAACTCGAGCACCGTGTGCCGGGGCTCGGTGCCCGCCTTGCGGAAGTGGCCCTGCATGGGCATGGGCGTGTTCTTCGGCTTCTTGTGGCCGAAGCCGATCTGGACCGCGCTGTAGCCGTCGGTCGCCTCGTTCTTGACCTGGGTCACCACGCAGGGACCGGCCTGGATCACCGTCACCGGGACCACGCGGCCGTCCTCCTGGAACGTCCGGGTCATGCCGAGTTTCTTTCCGATCAATCCGATCATTGTCTCTGCTCCCTCTGACCACCGCGCCGCGCGCGGACATCACCGGAGATCAGGTCAAACCTTGATCTCGACGTCCACGCTGGCCGGGAGGGTCAGCTTCTTCAGGAATTCGGTCGTCTGCGGCGTCGAGTTCTCGATCTCGATGAGCCGCTTGTGGATGCGCATCTCGAACTGCTCGCGGGACTTCTTGTCCACGTGCGGCGAGCGCAGAACCGTGTAGATCGACTTGCGGGTCGGCAGGGGGATGGGACCCCGCACCAGGGCGCCGGTCTTCAGGGCGGTGGAGACGATGACCTCCGCCGAGCGGTCCAGCACCGCGGCCTCGTAAGCCCTCAACCTGATCTTGATCTTCTGTCGTGCCACGTTCTCTCCTCGCGATGGCTACTCCAGCGTCGCTTCCACGTCCCGTGTCCGCGCCTGCTCGCCTGTCGCCTGACCCTTGCGGGTGTTCGTTGCCTATCGAAGTCGGGGGGAGCGACCTGCGCTCCCCCCGGGGAAACCTACTCGTGGATCTTCGCGACGACGCCGGCGCCGACGGTGCGGCCGCCCTCGCGGATGGCGAAGCGCAGGCCCTCCT
>JAGRNP010000146.1 GCA_020440705.1 bacterium
CTCGGCAGAGTCTCCCGCCGGCACGCGAAGCGGCGGCGCGCCCCAGCGGGCGCCCGCTCCGGCCGGCGCATCGTGCCTCGATTGTAGGGGACGGGGCGGCCGGAAGCAACCGCCCCGAAACAGGAGGAATCAGGCCGACTGCTCCTGGAAGTCGCCGGCCACCTTGCCGAAGATCCAGATCAGGCCGATCGAGAGCACCATGTGGGCGCCCAACACGAACATGACGCCGCCGGGGTTGCCCGCCGCGTCGAAGCGCCCGTACACCGAGGTGTAGATGCCGCTGGTGAGGCCGCCGATGGCCGTCGAGAGGAAGCTGGCCCCCATGTAGAGCCCCGCCTTCTCCTTGGGCGCCAGCCAGGTGATGTACTCCTGGATGCGCGGGCTGGCGATCATCTCGCCCAGGGCGAAGAGGAAGATGCCCAGGAAGACGATGGCCGGCGAACCCGTGGCCGCGATGCCCAGCACCACGAAGCCCAGGCCGGCGATGATCTGGCCGGTGTTGAAGACGGGCATGGCGCGGAAACGCTCGGCGACCCGCGAGACCGAAAGCTGCAGGAAGATGATGATCCAGCCCGTGTGCGAAATGGTCTCGCCCAGGATGCGCCGGGTGCCGGTCTCGTCGACCTGGCTGAGGAAGTCGGCCACGCCCGCACCCACGACGCCCCTCATGCCGAGGTAGAGCTGGGCCGTGTCGACGCTCGAATCGACGTACAGGGCGCACAGGTTGAAGAACGACCAGAACGGCAGCCAGAAGCCGAAGCCGAGGATGACCAGGAAGGAGGTGAACTTCAGGTCCGACAGCACGGTGCCGATCTCGCCGAGGGTCTCCTTGAGGCTCTTGGCGCTCTCCTCGCGGGACGGCTCCCTGTAGAACAGGACCGTGACGATGAGCATGGCGACGATGCCGGCCGCCGAGGCGATGAAGGCGTTCTCCCACGAAGTGGCCCGCAGCTTGCCCGCCACGATGGGCCCCACCGTGCCCCCCACGTTCACCATGGCGTAGAAGATGCCGAAGCCGATGGTCTTGTTGGTGCCGTCGGTCACCGCCCGCACCGTGCCCGAGATGAGCGGTTTGAAGATGCCGGCGGCCATGGCGATCAGCAGCATCGTCGTCGCGATGCCCCCGAACGACTTGCTGACCAGCATCAGCAGGATCGCCGGCAGGTAGGCCAGGTAGGAGATGATCAGGATCTTCTTGAAGCCGTAGCGGTCGGCCATGGTGCCCGAGATGATGGGCACCGTGTACGAGACGAGCAGGAAGAGGCTCTGGACGATGCCCAACTGGTCGCGCGAGAACCCGAGGCTGGTCAGGTAGATGCCGAAGCCGAAGTAGATCCCGTAGTACGAGAATCGCTCGAGGACCTCGATGAGGTTGGCCACCCAGAATACGGGCGGGAAGGGCGTGCGTTGGCTCATGGGGTGCTCCCGGTTGATGATGTGCGGGGGGTGATGAGGCGAATCCGGACTCTACACGGGCCCAAAACAGAAGTCAATTCCTCCGGTTTCACGCCTACCGCTCAGCGACAGGGACGGTCGAGAATAGTGTTCGACAATAGTCTTCACCCGGGAACCGCCGTGGATGCCTAGCTATTGTCCCACAACAGCTTGAGGCATGGCATCACCTATGCAGATGGAGGTCCGGAATCTTGACCCCAACCCCCCGGAGGACGCCATGCGCACCCTGACCCTGACCACCCTGATCCTGGGCTTCACCCTGACCACGGCCCTCGCGGCCACCCCCACCGACTCACCCCGGCACCCCGCCCCGGTCGGGGACTACCTCGTCATCCAGACCGCCCTGGCCGCCGACCGCTTCGAGGGCGTGACCGCCGCGGCCACCCGCATCGCCGCCGACGAGACCACGCCCGTGGCGGTGAGCGAGGCTGCCGGCCTCCTCGCGGCCGCGACCGATCTCGACGCCGCACGCGCGGCCTTCGCCACCCTCAGCGACGCCGCCATCGCGGCCCGACCCGCGGGCGCCGACGACGGTTTGCGCGTCGCCTTCTGCCCCATGGCCGGCCACGCGTGGCTCCAGGCCGGCGATGCGATCGCGAACCCCTACTACGGTGCGGCAATGCTCCGCTGCGGCACCTTCACCGACCGCTGAGCGCCCCCGGATGCGGCGGGCCCGGGACGAGAACGTCCCGGGCCCGCGGCCGTGGGCACCCCGGCAACACCTATCCCGCCGCGCCCTCTGTCCCTTCCCGCCCCTGCCGCCAGGCCGCGAACGCCGGCACCACCAGCAGCGTCAGCACCGTCGAAGTGACCAGCCCGCCCACCACGACCGTAGCCAGGGGCCGCTGCACCTCGCTCCCCGTGGCGTGGGAGAAGAGCAGCGGCACGAGGCCCAGGGCGGTGGTCGTCGCCGTCATCAGCACCGGGCGCAGGCGCAGCTCCGCGCTGCGCACCGCCGCCGTGGCGGCAGCGACGCCCTCGGCCCGCAGCTGGTTGAAGGCCGTCACCAGGACCATGGCGTTCTCCAGCGCGATGCCGAACAGAGCGATGAACCCCACCGAGGCGGGCACCGACAGGTTCTGGCCGGTCAGCCAGAGGGCCGCCACCCCGCCCACCAGCGCCAGCGGGATATTCAGCAGGATCAGCAGGGCGTCGCGCCCGGAGCCGAAGCTGCCGAACAGGAGCAGGAAGACGAAGACCAGCGTCACCGGCACCACCACCGCCAGGCGGCGGTTGGCCTCCTGCTGCAGGCGGTACTGCCCGCCCCAGGTCACGAGGTAGCCCGCGGGCAGGTCGACCCGCGCGGCGATCGCCTCGCGCGCCTCGGCCACGAACGAGCCGATGTCCCGGCCCGCCACGTTGCACTGCACGGCGACGAAGCGCTGGCCGTCCTCCCGCGTGATCTGGCGCGGTCCGACCACCTCCTCGAAGCGCGCCAGCTGGTCCAGGGGAATGCGCGCGCCGTCCGGCGCCGTGACGATGATGTGCCGGATGTCGTCGGCCGTGGCCCGGGCCTCGGGCGCGTACCGCACCAGGATGTCGAAGCGGCGCACCCCCTCGGCGATCTGGCCGGCGACCTCGCCCCCGACCGCCGCGCGGACCACCTCCTGCACGTGGGCCACGTCCAGGCCGTGGCGGGCGATGGCCGCCCGGTCGATCCGCAGCACCAACTGGGGTGCGCCGTCCACCTGGTCGACCTGCACGTCGGCCGCGCCGGGCACCTCGCCCAGGACGGCCGCCACGCGCCCGGCCTGCTCCCGCAGCACGTCCAGGTCCTCGCCGTACACCTTGACCGCCAGCTCGGCCCGGATCCCCTCGAGCAACTCGTCGACCGTCATCTCGATGGGCTGGGTGAAGTTCACCAGCACCCCCGGCACGTCGCCCAGCTCGGTGCGGATCAGGTCCTCGACCGCGTCCTGCCCCCCGCGCACGCGCCAGGCGGACTCCGGCCGCAACTGCACGTACATCTCGGCGCTGTTGATGGGGTCGGTGTGGGCGCCGACCTCGCCGCGCCCGATGCGGCTGACGACCTCGGCCACCTCGGGGATCGCCATCAGCCGCCGCTCGACGATGCCGGTCGTGCGGCGGCTCTCGGCCAGGGAAATCGACGGGGCCATGGTCAGGCGCACCACGATGGTCCCTTCCCGCAGGCGCGGCGTGAACTCGGAGCCCAGCCGCGGCACCAGGGCCGCCCCCGCCCCCAGCAGCGCCACGGCCAGCACCACGGCCGCGGCCCGGTGCCGCACGAACCAGCCCACCAGCGGCCGGTACCCCGCGAGCAGGAGCCGCTCCTGGCGCGAGCCCCCGCCGGCGGCGCCGCCGCCGGGACGCCCGCCGCGCCCCATGACGAGACTCGCCAGGGTGGGCGCCACCACCAGGGCGAACAGCAGCGAGCCGAGCATGGCCAGGACCACCGCCAGGGCCAGCGGCCGGAACGTCTTGCCCTCGACCCCGTGCAGCAGGAACAGCGGCACGAAGACGACGATGATGATCGTGATGGCGAACACGATGGGTCGCCCCACCTCGCCGCAGGCCCGGGCGACGACCTCGCGGCGGGACGCGCCCGGGGCCGCCTCGCGCAGGCGCCGGTCCACGTTCTCCACCATGACGATGGTGCCGTCGACCAGCATCCCCAGGGCGATGGCCAGGCCGCCCAGCGACATGAGGTTCGCCGACACTCCCAGCCGCCCCATGAGCAGCAGGGCGAACAGCACCGAGAAGGGCAGCGACAGGGCCACGACGAGGCTCGGGCGCACGCTGCCCATGAACACCAGCAGCACCAGGGCCACCAGCGCGATCCCCTGCAGCAGGGCCGTGGTCACCGTGCGCACGGCGGCGGCCACCAGGGTCTTCTGCTGGTAGTAGGGCACGAGCCGCACCCCGTCGGGCAGGATGCCGTTGATCTCGGCGAGCTTCGCCTCGACCCGCGCGATGACGGTCGACGAGTTGGCGCCGAAGAGCTTGACCACCTGCCCGGCCACGACCTCGCCCGTGCCGTTGCGGGTCTGCAGGCCGCGCCGCACGGCGCCGCCCTCGGCGACGTCGGCCACGTCGCCCAGGAGGACGGGCGTGCCGTCGGCGCTCTTGACGACGATGGCCCGCAGGTCGTCGACCCCGGTGGCCAGGCCCACCGACCGCACGATGAACTCCTCGGCCCCGCGTTCGATGAACTGCGCCCCCACGTTCAGGTTGCCGTCGCGCACGCGGTCGATCACGTCGGCCAGCGAGACGTCGTAACGGAGCAGGGCGTCGGGCCGCACGGCGACCTGGTACTGCTTCTCCCAGCCGCCGATGCCGAGCACCTCGGTCACGCCGGGCACGGTCTGCAGGTGGAACTTCACGAGCCAGTCCTGGATGCCGCGCAGCTCGGTGAGCGTGTGAGCGCCCGTGGTGTCCTCGAGGTAGTAGAACAGGACGAGCCCCATGCCCGTCGAGATCGGGCCCATCTCCGGCTCGCCGAAGCCGGCGGGGATGCGCTCGCGCGCCTCCTGCAGGCGCTCGCCCACGAGCTGGCGGGCGAAGTAGACGTCCAGGTCGTCGGCGAAGTACACGTTCACCACCGAGAGCCCGAAGTTCGAGACCGAACGCACCTTCTCCACGCCGGGCAGGCCGGCCATGGCCGCCTCCACGGGGAAGGTCACGAAGGTCTCGATCTCCTCGGGCGCGAGCCCGTCGGTCACGGTGAAGACCTGCACGAGGTTGGGCGAGACGTCCGGGAAGGCGTCCACGGGAATCCGGGTCGCGGCCACGTACCCCGCGCCGGCCACCAGCAGCGCCGCCACCACGACCAGCAGCCGGTTGCGCAGACCGAAGGCGATGATGCGATCGAACATGTCGTTCTCCTTCCGCCTAGTGGGCGTGGCCCCCGCCGAAGCTGTCCTTCAGGAGTTCCGCCTTCAGGGTGAAGCCGCCCGTGGCGACGTACTCCTCGCCGGCCGCCAGGCCGGACCGCACCTCGAGCCACGCGCGATCACCGCGCCCGACGACCACCGGCCGCGGCACGAACCCGTCGCCCGCCAAGACGAAGACGACGTCCGCGCCGTCGAGGGTCTGCAGCGCCTCCCGCGGCACCGCGACCGCCACCTCGGGCCGGTCGACGGTGACCCGGGCGGTGACGAACGTGCCCGGCCGCCAGCGGCCGTCCGGGTTGGCCAGTTCGACCCGCGCCAGGGCCGTGCGCGTGGCCTCGTCCACCACCGGCGCCACGTAGCCGATGGTACCGACGGCGCCGTCGTCCTCCGGCCCGGCGCCGATGCTCACCTCCAGGCCCGGCCGGATGCGGTCCAGGTCGCGCGGATAGACGGTGATGTCGGCCCACACCGTGCCCAGGTCGGCCACCACGAAAGCGGCGTGGGCGCGGTCGACGGCCTCGCCCAGGGTGATGTGACGCCCGATGACCGTGCCCGGGATCAGGGTGCGGATCTCGTAGGTCGTCAGGCTCTCGTCGCTCTCGACCACGGCCAGCACCTGCCCGGCCTTCACCTGCTGCCCCACCTCGACCCGCACGGCGGTGACGATGCCCGCGAAGCGCGGCACGATGTGGGCGAGGGTGTTGTCGTTGGGCCGGATCTCGCAGGGCAGGACGAGTTCGTCGTGCAGGGCGACGGGGCCGGCGACGGCGGTGCGCACGCCGAACTCCGCGCGCGCGGCGGCGTCGAGGCGGATGGGCGCGCCGTCGTCGTGGCCGGCGTGGGCATCGCCGTGGTCGGCGTCGGCATGGTCGCCGGCGTGGTCGGCGGCGGCGTGCTCCGCGTGGCCGGCGGGTTCCGCGGCGCCCGCGCGCGGGGCGGCAGCGCCTGCCAGGACGAGGGTGACGACAGCGAGCAGCAGCCACGCCGGCACGGCGCGCGGCGGACGGGGACGAGCGAAGGTGGTCATGGCATCTCCTTGCCGGGTTGGTCGCCCGCGGGTCCGGCGAGCGGGCCCGCGACGAGGCGTTCGATCTCGGCGACGGCCGTGTGGTAGCGCGCCAGGGTCGCGATGTGGCGCAGGCGCAGCTCGGCCCAGGTGCGGCGCACGGCCAGGACGTCGGTGTAGCCGAAGCGTCCCTCCCGGTAGGCCGCCGCGGCGGCGTCCATGGCGGACGCGGCCGTGGGCAGGAGCTCGTCGCGCAGGGCGTGCACGGCCGCGTGGGCCGCGGTGAGTTCGGCGTGGCGGGCGGCCAGGTTCGCGGCCAGGTCAGCCTCGACCGCATCTCGCTCGTGTGCGGCGGCGTCCCGGCGCAGCGACGCGGCATCCGCCCGGTCGCGGCCGCGGTCGGCCACCGGCAGCGGCAGCGCGACCCCGGCCACGAAGGCGTTGTCCCCCGAGGCGGCGTCGTGCCGGATCCCGCCGGACACGGTCACATCGAGGGTCCCGTCGGCCCGGGCGAGGGCGACCTCGGCCCGCCGCAGGGCGGCCTCGTCGGCCCACCGCGCCAGGTCGGGGTTCGCGGCCAGGCGTCGTCGCAATTCGTCCAGGGGAGGCGGCGGCATGCAGCCGGGCAGCCGGTCGGCGAGGGGGCCGAAGTCCGGGTCCCCGCCCCAGGTCGCCGCCAGGTGAGCCCGCGCCGCGACCAGGGCCTGCCGCCGGTCCTCGAGTTCGAGCTCCGCGGTGCCCACCGCGATGTCGGCCCGCGCGGTCTCGAGAGGCGACACCGCCCCGGCCGCCACCCGCCGCGCCACCTCGGCCCGGTCGCGGTGCGCGATGTCCACCAGTTCCGCGGCGAGCCGCACCTCGCGCCGGGCGGTGAGGGCGGCGAGATAGGCCCGAGTCGTGGCCAGGACGACGTCGAGCCGCCGGACCGCGACGTCGCGCCCGGCCTGCACGCCGGCCAGCCGCGCGGCCTCGCCACGGGCGCCGGCCTTGCCGCCGAGTTCGATCACCTGGGCCACGCCGAGGGTGTACTCGGCGCCCCCGAAGCCGGACCAGTCGCCGCCGCCGCCGAAGTTCTCGACCTCGAGGCCGAGTTCGGGATTGGGCCGGCGCCCGGCCTGGCGCGCCTCGGCCGCGCGGGCGTCGACCTCCAGACCGGCGGCCAGCAGGCCGGGATGGTCGGCCAGGGCCCTCGCCCTGGCGGCGTCCAGGGTCAGGGAATCGACGGGCGCCGGTGCGGGCCGCGGCGCCTGGGCGAACGCGTCGCCGGCCAGCAGCAGCAGAAGCGCGCAGCCCCACCGGCTCCACGCATGCGGGATGTTCATGGACGGACTCCTCCAACGGGGATCACTCGCGGCCACGGCCGCAACGACGCCGGACGGCAGGGCGGAACGACACGGTCGACAGACGCGGTCGCACGTCCCGGCAGCGCGGCACGATCACTTCAGGTCCGGCAGGAGGGAATCAGCAGAGCAGGGGCAGGGCGGCCGCGGGGAGCGGCAGGCGGGGCTGCGCCGACGCGAACAGAACCGGGCGCCCGGCCGCGCGGTCGAGATCCGGACGGACCGGCGACGCCGCCACGGCGGGAACCAGGGCCAGGGCGAGTTCGTCGTGGGAGTCGCCCCCGCGCACGCTCTTGCCGAGCACGACGGCGACGTTGCACGGATCGGTCGAGCAGCCGACTTCGTGGCCACAGGCCTCTTCGGCGTCCTCGACGCAGAAGTGATCCAGCGCGCCGGACAGGCAGGCCGAGGGCGCCAGGAAGAGCGTCCAGAGGAGTGTCAGGAGGAAAGCCAGATTGGTGGTCATGGTGGGGGTAAGGTCGTTTGATTTCTTTGGGATGGCAAGGGGATTGGGGTTGGATTCGAGGTTCGGTGTCGGGCGGTAGCTCACGACAGGGCCGGCTACTCGTCGCTTTGTTCGGCTATCGTGTGGCTTCCGTGGTGTCTAGAGAACCGGGGGTAGTCCACACTCGACTGTAGCGCTTGTGGGATGAGCTCATCTCAACACCTCCCGGCTATACAAGTATAGCCTGTTTGAGATGTCGGAAATTGGCAGGCAAGTACAACCCTAGTACCTGCAGCTCACTTAAC
>JAGRNP010000147.1 GCA_020440705.1 bacterium
CCCCCACCGGACGCGGCTTCCGTTCATGACACCCCGCCCGGTCCTACAACCCCTGCTCCCCAAGCCACCGCTCCGCCTCGATGGCCGCCATGCACCCCGTTCCCGCCGAGGTGATGGCCTGGCGGTAGTAGTGGTCCTGCACGTCGCCGCAGGCGAACACGCCCTCGACGTTGGTGGCGGTGCGGTCGGGCCGCGTGATCAGGTAGCCGTTCTCGTCCATGTCGAGCTGACCGGCGAGGAAGGCCGTGTTGGGCACGTGCCCGATGGCGATGAAGCAGCCCTGCAGGGGAATCTCGCGCCGGCTGCCGTCGACCGTGTCCTCGAGCTTCAGGCCGCGCAGGTTGCCGTTCTCGTCGGCGAGGTACTCGGCGATGGTGCTGTTCCAGGCCATCTCGATCTTGGGATTGGCCAGGGCCCGGTCCTGCATGATCTTCGAGCCGCGCAGCTCGTCGCGGCGGTGGATGAGGGTGACCTTGTTGGCGAAGTTCGTCAGGAAGGTCGCCTCCTCCAGCGCGGTGTCGCCACCGCCGACCACGGCCACGTCCTGACCGCGGAAGAAGAAGCCGTCGCAGGTGGCGCAGGCGCTCAGGCCCTTGCCGTAGAAATCCTTCTCGCCGGGCAGATTCAGCCACTTGGCCGAGCTCCCCGAGGCGATGATCACCGCGGGCACCGTGTACTCGCCGCCGGTGGTGACGACCTTGAACGGCCGGGCGGACATGTCGATCGACTTGACCGTCTCGCTCCGGATGACCGTGCCGAACCGCTCGCACTGGGCGCGGAACTGGGTCATCAGCTGGGGGCCGTCGATGCCGTCGGGAAAGCCGGGGTAGTTCTCGACCTCGGTGGTGATCGTCAGCTGCCCGCCGGGCTGGTCGCCCTCGCACAGGAGGTTGGGGATGTTGGCCCGGCTGAGGTAGAGGCCCGCGGTGTAGCCCGCGGGGCCGGAACCGACGATGATCACCTTGGGATCCCTGGTTTCGCTCATGGCGTGCGCCTTCCTGGTCGGTTGCCGGTTGAAATCCCGGCAAGTTGGTGGGAGATCGGGGCTTCCCCCTCCCGTCGCGTTTTCGTGCCGCAAACACTACGACGATCCGCGGGATTGTCAACCGTCGGCGGAAAAAGGGGAATTCTGGCGAGGATTCCTTGACGGCAGCCGTTGCAGGCATTTATTATACCCGCTTGCCAAGGAAATCCGGGCCAGTCGAACCGCCCGCGGCCGCAGCGCCGTCGACGCGGGGAAGCGGCCCTGACGGATGTTTTTGCGCGTCCGTCGACCGGGCCCGCCCGCGGCCACCGCCGGACGCCGGGCCCCCGAGCCGGACCGCCCCCTTCAGCGATGAACCGATTCATCGCCGCAGGTCGGGGCGGCAGGGAAGACGTCAGGGAGAAACCAGACATGTACGCCGTTGTGAAAATCAAGAACCAGCAGTTCCGGGTCACCCCCGATACGAAGCTGCAGGTGCCCCTGCTGGATGCCGAGGAGGGCGCGAGCCTGACCTTCGACGAGGTGCTCCTGGTCGCCAACGGCGAGGACATCAAGGTCGGCACCCCGGTGGTCTCCGGCGCCAGCGTGGCCGCCGAGGTCGTCGGCCACGGGCGCAGCCGCAAGATCGTGGTCTTCAAGAAGAAGCGCCGCAAGAACTACCGCCGCAAGAACGGCCACCGTCAGCACTACACCGAGATCCGGATCACCGGGATCAACGGCTAGCCCGCCCGTCGGCGGCAGCGGAAAGGGAGCGAACCATGGCTCACAAAAAAGCAGGCGGATCGACGCGGAACGGCCGCGATTCGAATCCCCAGAATCTGGGCGTGAAGCGCTTCGGCGGTCAGGCCGTGTCGGCCGGCACCATCCTCGTGCGCCAGCGCGGCACCCGGATCCACCCCGGCAAGAACGTCGGCAAGGGCGGCGACGACACGCTCTTCGCCCTCATCGACGGCACGGTGGTCTTCGAGGACTTCCGCGGCGACAAGAAGCGGGTGAACATCCAGCCCTTCGCGTAAGCGGCGCGGATGAGCAATGGGATCGAAGCCCGCCCCCTCCGGGGTGGGCTTCTCTCTTTTCGAGTTTCCGGACGCCGTCGGCGTCCGACAGCAGGTGGTCCATGGCGCACGACTCGATCCGCCGGCCTTCCCCCCTCGACCCCAGCCGGGTCCTCATCGTCATCCCGTCCCGCTTCGGTTCGTCCCGCTTCCCGGGCAAGGCCCTGGCCGATCTGGCCGGCCGGCCACTCGTGGTGCGGGTCCTGGAGAACGCCCGCCGCATCGCCGCAGCCTCGCGGGTCGTCGTGGCCACCGACGACGAGCGCATCGCCGCCGCGGTGCGGGCGGCCGGCGGCACCGTCGAGATGACCGGCGACCACGCCACGGGAACCGACCGCATCGGGGAAGTGGCGGGGCGTCATGACGTCGATCTCGTGGTCAACCTGCAGGGCGACGAGCCGCTGCTCGATCCGGACGACGTGGACGCGCTGATCGCCGCCATGGGCGCCGACCCGGACTGCGACATCGGCACCTGCGCCCATCCCTTCCCGGCGGGGGCCGGCGCCGCCTTCGCCGACCCGAACACGGTGAAGGTCGTGTGCGATCGCGCGGACCGGGCTTTGTACTTTTCGCGCGCGCCCATTCCCGGTACCTTTCCCGGGAACGTGACGCCGGGCGTCGCGGTGGCGCGGCGCCACGTGGGAATCTACGCCTTCCGGCGCGACGCGCTGGAGCGTTTCCTGGCCCTCGAGCGCACGCCGCTCGAACTGGCCGAGGGGCTCGAACAGCTGCGGGCCCTGGAGAACGGGTTCGTGATCCGGGTCGTCCCGATCGAGCGGGCGCCCGTGGGAGTCGATACGCCGGCGGACCTGGAGGACGTGCGCCGGCTCTGGCAGGAACGGCGGCCCGGGGAGTAGGGCGGCCACATGGACGGGCGGCGCCGCGGGGGCGGGGCCGCGCCGGGAGAGGAAGACATGGCCAAGTTCGTATTCGTCACCGGTGGCGTGGTCTCGGCCCTGGGCAAGGGGATCGCCAGCGCCTCGCTCGGCAACCTCCTGAAGGCGCGGGGCCTGAACGTCGTGCTGCAGAAGTTCGACCCCTACCTCAACGTCGATCCCGGCACCATGAGCCCGTTCCAGCACGGCGAGGTCTTCGTCCTGGACGACGGCGCCGAGTGCGATCTCGACCTGGGGCACTACGAACGCTTCACCGACACGAACCTCTCCCAGATCAACAACCTCACCAGCGGTCGCGTCTACGAGACCATCCTGGCCAAGGAGCGCAAGGGCGAGTACCTGGGTCGCACGGTGCAGGTCATCCCTCACGTGACGGATGAGATCAAGCGTCGCATCCTGTTGCCCGCCAAGGAGAACCCGGACGTCGACGTGATCATCACCGAGATCGGCGGCACCGTGGGCGACATCGAGAGCCTGCCCTTCCTCGAGGCCATCCGGCAGTTCCGCCTCGAGCTGCCCATGCACGACTCGGCCTCGGTCCACCTGACGCTGGTGCCCTACATCGCCGCGGCCGGCGAGATCAAGACCAAGCCCACCCAGCACTCGGTGCGCGAGCTTCGCAGCATCGGCATCCAGCCCGACTTCCTCATGTGCCGGGCCGACCACGCCATCGGCGACGACGCGCGGCGCAAGATCGCGCTCTTCTGCAACCTGCCCTACGAGCACGTCTTCGACGGCCGCGACGTCAAGAGCATCTACGAGGTGCCCCTGAACCTGCACGAGCAGAACTTCGACGGGCTGCTCTGCGAGCGCCTGAAGCTCGAGACGCCGGCGCCCGACCTGTCGGACTGGGAGCGCATGGTGAACGTCATCGTCAGCCCGCCGGACACCGTGCGCATCGCCATCGTCGGCAAGTACATCGAGCTGAAGGACGCCTACAAGAGCATCAGCGAGAGCTTCATCCACGCCGGCATCCCCAACCACGTGGGGGTCGAGCAGGTGTGGGTCGATTCGGAGACCCTCGAGGGCGAGGAGGTGGGCGACCGCCGCCTGGCCGAGATCTTCGCCGGCTGCCACGGCATCCTGGTGCCCGGCGGCTTCGGCGACCGCGGCATCCCCGGCAAGGTGAACGCCATCCGCTACGCCCGCGAGAACGGCATCCCGTTCTTCGGCATCTGCCTCGGACTGCAGTGCGCCATGATCGAGATCGGCCGCGACCTGGTCGGCCTCGAGAAGGCGGGCAGCGCCGAGTTCGACGCCGCCTCGCCCCATCCGGTGATCCATCTCATGGAGAGCCAGAAGGGCGTCACCAACAAGGGCGGCACCATGCGGCTGGGGGCCTACCCGTGCGTCATCACGCCGGGCAGCCGGGCCTACCACTGCTACGGCGAGTTCGAGATCAGCGAGCGCCACCGCCACCGCTTCGAGGTGAACAACGCCTACCGCGCGGCCTTCGAGGAGGCGGGCGTGGTCTTTTCCGGCACCTCGCCCGACGGCGAGCTGGTGGAGATGCTCGAACTGCCCGCCCACCCGTTCTTCCTGGCGGTGCAGTTCCATCCCGAGCTGAAATCGCGGCCGCGCCGTCCGCATCCGCTCTTCCGGGAGTTCGTGGGGGCGGCCGTGGCCCGGCAGGAGCGGCTGCGCGACGAGGCTTCCGGCCGGACGCCGACGCCCCGCGGGGCCGGTGGCGAGGGCGCCGAGACGGCGCCGGCGGCGTCCGATCCCCGGGCCCGCAACGAGGAGACGGCCGCCGGCTGAGCCGACGGCCCAACGACAGGGAAGGTCATGGCCTGCGCTGAACCCATCACCATCGGCGGTCGCCGCGTCGGACGCGGCCAGCCTCTCTACGTCATCGCCGGTCCCTGCGTCCTGGAAGACCCGGACGAGATGCTCGCCACCGCCGCGAGCGTGGCGGCCACGTGCCGGGAGGCGGGCGTCGGCTACTGCTTCAAGAGCAGCTACCGCAAGGACAACCGCACCAGTTCGACCTCCTTCCGCGGGCCGGGCCTCGACGAGGGCCTCGACCTGCTCGGGCGCATCGGCCGCGAGGTGGGGGTGCCCGTGCTGACGGACATCCACCATCCGGAGGAGGCGGCCGCCGTGGCCGAGGTGTGCGAGATCCTGCAGATCCCGGCCTTCCTCTGCCGGCAGACGAGCCTGCTCGAGGCCGCCGGAGCCACCGGTGCGGTGGTCAACGTGAAGAAGGGCCAGTTCCTCGCCGCCGCCGACATGGCCCACGCCGCGGGCAAGCTGCGCCACGCCGGCTGCGAGCGCGTCCTGTTCACCGAGCGGGGCTCGTTCTTCGGCTACCGCGACCTGGTCGTCGACTTCCGGTCGACGAAGATCATGCGCGACCTCGGCGTGCCCGTGGTCTTCGACGCCACCCACGCCGTGCAGTCGCCGGGCAGCACCGGCCAGACCACGGGCGGCGCGCCGGAGTTCATCCCGCTGCTGGCCCGCTGCGGCCTGGCGGCCGGGGCCGACGCCGTCTTCCTCGAGGTGCATCCGGAACCCGCCCGGGCGCGCAGCGACGCGGGCAGCCAGTTGCCCCTGGACGCCTTCGCGCCCCTGCTGGCCGAGCTGGTGCGGCACCGCGACCTCTACCTGGAGGGTGACCATGACCGCCCGTGAACCCGCCGGCCACTGGCCGCCCCACAACGATTCCGACTACCGCCAGGAGGCCGTCATCCGCCTGGGCGAGGATCTGGCCGACCGCTTCGCGCGCGTCAGGCTGCTGGTCTTCGACGCCGACGGCGTGCTCACGCCGGGCAGCCTGGTCTACGGCCCGGACGGCGAGGCCCTCAAGGAGTTCCACGCCCACGACGGGCTGGGGCTGGTGCTGGCCCGGCTCGGCGGTCTGAAGCTGGCCGTGATCACGGGCCGCGACAGCGCCATCGTGCGGCGCCGCTGCACCGAACTGCGCTTCGACGCGATCATGCTCGGCCGGTTCGACAAGATGGAGGCCCTGGCCGAGGTGCTCGACGCCACCGGCTGCGAGGCCGAGGAGGCCCTCTACATGGGCGACGACGTCATCGACCTGCCGGCCATGTTCCACGTCGGCGTGCCCACGGCGGTGCCCGGCGCGCCCAGCGAGGTGCGCGAGCACTGCGCCTGGGTCGCCACCGCGCCCGGGGGCGGGGGCGCCGTGCGCGAGGTGATCGAACTCGTGCTCAAGAGCGCCGGCCTCATGGGCCAGGCCCTCGAGCGGCTCATGATCCGCGAGCACCAGCCGACCCGGTCCGAGCTGGGCTCGGACGTGCGTCCGGCCGGCCAGGGGGACCCCTCGTGAACCCGCAGGCGCGCCGGCAGCCTTCCGCGGCCGAGCTGAGCGACGCGGCCCTGGTGGCCCTGGGGCGCGAGACCTTCGCCGCCGAGGCCCGGACCCTGAACGACGTGGAAGCGAGCCTCGACGCTTCCTTCGCGGCGGCGGTGCGGGCCCTGCTCGCCTGCGAGGGCCGCGTGCTGGTGACGGGGCTGGGCAAGTCGGGGATCGTGGCCCGCAAGCTCGCCGCGACCCTCACGAGCACGGGCACGCCGAGCCATTTCATCCACCCGGTCGAGGCCGCCCACGGCGACCTCGGCGTGGTGCGCGGGGCGGACGTGCTGATCGCCATCTCGCGCAGCGGCAACAACCCCGAGGTGGTCGACCTGCTGACCACCTGCAAGGGCTTCGGCATGACGACCATGGCCATCACGGCGGGGGCCGAGTCCGACGTGGCCGACCGCAGCGACATCGTCCTGCACACCCCGGTGGCCCGCGAGGCCTGCCCCCTGAACCTGACGCCGACGAGCTCGGCGTTGGCGGCCATGGCCATGGGCGACGCCCTGGTCACCAGCCTGATCCGCCTGCGCGGCTTCGAGGCCGAGGACTTCGCGGTCTTCCACCCGAGCGGGGCTCTCGGCCGCAGCCTGTTGATGAAGGTGTCCGAGCTCATGCACACGGGCGACGAACTGCCGGTGGTCCCCGCGGAGCTGACCCTGCGCGAGTCCCTGCCCGAGATCGTGGGCAAGCGCCTCGGCGGCACCTGCGTCGTCGCCGCCGACGGGCGCCTGGCCGGGCTGTGCGTGGACGGCGACGTCAAGCGCATCCTGCTCGAGCGCGCCGATGCCCTGGACCGCCCCATCACCGAGGCCATGAACCCCCGTCCGACCACCATCCCGCCCGACATGCTGGCCATCGACGCCCTGCGCATGATGGAGCAGCGCCGCCGCGGGCCCGTCACCCTGCTGATCGCCGTCGACGGCGACAACCGCCCGGTCGGCCTGCTGCACATCCACGACGTGCTGCGCGCCGGGCTGCTCTGAGCGCCGGCGCCCCGCGGCTCCCCTGGTGGCGGCGCCTCCGCCGGCGCGGCTACTGGCTGCTCGTGCGCCTGCTGCTCGGTCTGGTGGAGGTCCTGCCCCTGGCCTGGGGGCGGGGGCTGGGGGTGGGACTGGCCCGTCTGGCCCGCCGTCTGCGCCCCGCCGACGTGGCCGTCGCGCGGGCCAACCTGGCCCGGGCCTTTCCCGACACTTCGGCGGCCGCGCGCGAGCGGCTCCTCGCCGCGGCGGTCGACCACCTCGGCATCAACCTCTTCCACACCCTGGCGGCGCCGCGTCTGGTGTCGCGGCCGGATGTCATCGCGACCGCCCCGGCGTCGGCGTCCGGCGACGCCGACACGGCCACCGTCCTGGCCGGACTGGCGGCGGAGGGGCGAGGCGTGTTCATCCTGACCGGGCATATCGGTTGCTGGGAACTGGCGGGCGCGTGGGTGGCCCGCGAACTGGCGTCCCGCGGGCTCGGTCCCCTCGGGGTGGTCACGGGCACGGTCCACAACCCGCCCGTCGACGACCTGCTGCAGGGGCGTCGACGCGACCTGGGCATGCAGCCCCTTCCGCGCGACGGGGGCGTTCGGCCCCTGCTGGCGCTGCTGCGCCGGGGCGGGGTCGTGGCGGTGCTCCTGGACCAGCGCACCGGCGTGCGCAACCTGCCGGTGCCTTTCTTCGGCGTGCCGGCGCCCACGCCGCTCGGTCCGGCGCGGATCGCCCTGCGCCACGGGATCCCGGTGCTGCCGGTGGTGGGGGTGTGGGACGCGGCGTCCCGGCGCCACGTCATGCACCATCTGCCGCCGCTGCGCCCGGACGCCGCCGGCGGGGAGACGGCGGCCGGGTTCCTGGCGCGCTGCAACGGGGCCCTCGAGACGTTCGTCCGGCGGAACCCGGCCCAATGGGTGTGGTTCCATCGCCGTTGGTCTCCCGACACCTGAACGCCTATCTTGACGGAAACCCGGACCCGTATCCCGGAGAGGATGTCGATGCGACCGCCGCTGCCCCCGCCCTTCGCGAACATCGTTCCCGCCGGCGTCCTGACCGGCATCGCCCTGTGCGGCGCGCTCTGCGGCTGCGCCGGCGATGCCGCGCCGCCGGCGG
>JAGRNP010000148.1 GCA_020440705.1 bacterium
GCCGCGGTGCGGCGGTAGTCGACTTCCCAGCTCGCGCATTCGTCGACGAACGACAGGGTGACGGGGTGCAGACGCATCCCGGAAACGTACCAGAGTCCGCTGGTCGGGAATAGCGGAAATCCCGGTTTCGGGGCCTAATCAGACCTTCCAGGTCGGATTTGGGCCCGGTCGCCCGCGGCCCGTCCCCCGGGCTGCGGCAACCACAGATGCGCCGTGATCCAGCGGTCGCCCACCCGGTAGTGGCCGTCCAGGCGGCCGGTCCGACGCCAACCCGCCCGGGCCAGGACCCGGGCCATGGCCGGCCCGTCGTCCCGCACCAGGGCGTAGGCGCCCGTCAGCCCGAAGAGCCGGTCCAGGTCGGCGCGCAGTTCATCCACCAGCCGGCGCATCAGGCCGAGACCGCGGCGGGCCGGCCGGGTCGCGCAGTCGGTGATCTCGGGGGCGCCGCCCCCGGGCTGGAACTCGGCCGACGCGTAGGCGGCGATCTCGCCGGTGTCGGCCACGGCCACGCGCCCGTGCACCAGGCCGCCGGCCAGGGCGTACCGCACCACGCCGGGATCGGCGGGAATCGGATAGCCGGCGAAGACCCCGGCCAGGAGGTCGCGAATGGCGGCGGCGTCCTCGGGGTCGGCGATGCGGGTGGTGAATCCCGGCGGCAGCGGCGCGGCGGCGACGGCCGCCGGCACGGGCGGTTCCGGGTTGGCGACCCCGGCGCGGGGCCCCCAGGTGCGGGCCCGAAGCACCGCGGTCGCCCCGTCCGACCAGAAGCCGGGCACCTCGCCCTCGCGGCCGAAGCCCGCCGCGCGCCAGTCGTCGCCGCCGCCCGGGCGGGCGAAGACGACGATCCGGGAGCACAGGGCGGGGGCCTCGTCCCCGGCCGCGAGGGCGGGGAGAAGATCGGGCGTCGCCATTTCCCCGGGGGCCACGTCGTACAGGGTGAGCGCGGCGTTGTGGGGGTCGAAGAGCCCGGTGCGGCGGCCGTCGGGCAGGCGCCATTCGCGAGGCCACGCGAGGTCGCGCGGGTCTTCGGCCAGGCAGGCGTGGAGCCAGGCGAGGAAGCCGGAGGCGGCGGGTGACGGCACGGTGAACCTTCCCGAAGGGCACGGACCAAACGGAGACGGCCCATTCTCTCCGCCGGCCCGCCCGGCCGCAAGGAGACACTTGTCGCGGTCGGTGCGGTGGGCTATGGTGCCGCCCATGAACCTGAATTTCAATATCGCGAGGTCGCGTTTCGTGGTCGCGTCGCTTCTGGTGGCGCTGGTCGCCCTTGCCGGCTGCAAGGACAAGGTCCAGTACACCGAGCGCGCGGGTTCGAGCCCGGCTGACGCTCCCACTTCCCGTTACGGCACCCCGCCCCAGCAGCAGGCTGCGGACGGAGGGGCCGCCACTTCACCCGCAGGCGGCACCACCGTCGCCGGCATCACCTTCAACCCGCCCGCCGGGTGGCAGAACCTGGGCGCCGACGGCATGCGCCAGGCCCAGTTCCGTCTGGCCCCGGTCGAGGGCGACACCGAAGCCGCCGAGGTGAACGTGTTCTACTTCGGCGCGGCGTCGGGCGGCGGCGTCGAGGCCAACCTCGCGCGCTGGATCGGCCAGATGCAGTTGCCGAACGGCGGCGATCCGGCCGCGGCCGCCTCGCGCTCGACCTTCACCGCCGACGGCATGCCCGGCCACGTGGTGAGCCTCGACGGCACCTACATGTCCGGCAGCATGCGCCCCATGGGCGGCGGCGAGAAGACCCCCAAGGAGGGCTTCCGCCTGGTGGGTGTGGTGCTCGAGGGCCCGCAGGGCAGCGTGTTCTTCAAGCTCACCGGCCCGGCGGCCACGGCCGGCGCCATGGAGGGCGAGCTGATGACCATGGTCCAGGCCGCCCACAAGTAGCGAACAATCCCGGCGACGGGACGTACGGGGACCCCGCGGGGTCCCCGTTTTTTCGTCGGGCGACCCGGTGGCGATGCCAGTAGATTGGGAGGCGTCGCCCATTCCGAACCATCCATCCTCGTGAAAGGTCCCTCGACCATGTCTGCACGGTCCATGTCCGCATGGCTCGCCGGTCTGTTGCTGGCGGCGGCCGGCGCCGCTGCGGCGCCCCCGGAGGCCGGTGCGCCGTCGCCCCAGGCGATCCTGAGCGCCAGCCCCGACAGCGCCCTGGCCGCGACCATCGCCGCTCTGCCCGGCGAGCGGCTCGCCCTCGACGCCGCCGTCGACGCCGCCTCCCGCCAGGCCGCCGACGCGCGCATCGCCGAGGCGCAGCTCGCGGCCGCCACCGAGGCGGTGCGCCGGGAGAAGGGCAGCTTCGATCCGGAGCTCTTCGGCGGGGCCGACTGGTCCGGCGCCGACACGCCCTCGGCCTCGCTCTTCGCAGGCGCCGACGTGCTCGAGACCGAGACCTCGCTGTACGAGGCCGGCGCGCGCATCCGGCTGCCCCTGGGCACCGAGCTCGCCGCCACGGTGAACTCGACGCGCATCACCTCGAACTCGGCCTTCGCGGCCCTCGACCCGGAATACCAGTCGAGCGCGGGCATTTCCCTGCGCCAGCCGCTGCTGAAGGGCTTCGGGCCGTCGGCGCGGGCCGATCTGAGCTACGCCGAGCGCAGCCGCGACGCGGCGGGCGCCCGCTACGACGGGTCGCTGCTCGCGGTGCGGGCCGAGGTCGAGTCGGTGTACTGGGAGCTGTACGCCGCCGAGCGCAACCACGCCGTGACGCGCATCATCCGTGAGCGGGCGACGGCCTTCCTGAGCGACGCCCAGCTGCGCGCCAGGGCCGGCATGATCGGGCCGAGCCAGGTGGCCAACGCCGAGTTCTTCCTGACCGAGGCCGAGCAGGCCCTGCTCGACACCGAGGAGAACCTCGACCGCCTGAGCGACCGCCTCGCCACCCTCACCGGGCGGCGCCCCGCCGGCGAACGCTTCCGGGCGGCCGACGAGCCCCCGCGCGAGTTCGCCCTCGTCGACCAGGACACCCTGGTCGCGGTGACCATGCGCCGGAACCCCGAACTGCAGGCCCTGGCCCGCGACGCCGACGCCCTGCGCGCCCTCGAGAGCGGCGCCACCTGGGACGCCCGCCCCACCCTCGACCTGCTCGGGGGCCTGGGCGGCGCCGGCCTCGCCGGCGCGGCGCGCGACGTGTACTTCCCGGGCGACCCGAATCCGGTGCGCACCTCGATCGACGGCGACCGCGGCGAGGCCCTGGGCCAGGCCGCGGGTCGCGACTACCCGAACTGGAACGTGGGCTTCGTCTTCGCCCTGCCCCTGGGCAACCGCGAGGGCAAGGGCGAGCGCGACCGGGTGCGGGCCGAGGTCGTCCGCGCCGAGCAGGTGCTGCTGTCGGCCCGGCGCGACACCGAGGAGCTCGTACGGGCCCAGCACCGCGAGCTCGAGCGGGGCCGCCGGCGCCTGGAGATCGCCACGCGCGGCGTGTCGGCCTCGATCCGGCAGGTCGACATCGGCATGGTCGAGTACCGCAACGGCCGCACGACCGCCTTCGAGGTGGTGCGGCTGGCGGCCGACCTGGCCACGGCCCAGCAACGCTATTCCGACGCCCTGGTGCGCACTGCGCGCGCCGCGGCCATCCTGCGCCGCCTGACCGGCGGCTGGTACGACGGGGGCGCGTCCGGCGCCGACACCGAAGCCCGAGACGAAGGGAACGCCCAGTGACGCGCACGATCCTGAATCCCATCCTCCTGACCGCCGTGCTCCTCGCCGGGCTCGGCGGCTGCGGCCAGGACACCCAGCAGGCGGCCGGCGGCTTCCAGCGCCCGCCGACCCCCGTCGAGGCCGCGCCGGTGGCGCGCGGCGCCGTCACCGACCGCTTCACCACCGTGGGCTCTCTCGACGCCGGCGAGTCGATCGTCGTCACGAGCGAGATCACCGGCGTGGTGACCGAGATCCCCTTCCGCGAGGGCGGCCGCCTGGCCCAGGGCGACCTGATCGCCCGCCTGGACGACGAACAGCTGCGCGCCGAGATGAACCGGGCGCGGGCCCTGATGGACCAGAGCCGCTCCACCTGGCAGCGGGTCAAGACCATCGTCGACCAGGGCGCCGGCGCGCCCCAGGACCTGGACGACGCCACCGCCGCCCTGCGCGTGGCCGAGGCCAACTACGCCCTGGCCGAGACGCGCCTGGGCAAGGCCCGCATCACCGCGCCCTTCGCCGGCCTGGCGGGCAAGCGCCACGTGTCGCCGGGCGCGTTCCTGCGCGCGGGCGACCCCATCACCGACCTGGCCCAGATCGACGAGCTGCGCGTCGACTTCGCCGTGCCCGAGCGCCTGCTGGCGACCATGCGGCAGGGCAACCCGGTCACGGTGACCACGACCGCCTATCCCGACCACGTGCTCGAGGGCGTGATCGACGTGATCGCGCCCCAGCTCGACCCCCTGACCCGCAGCGCCGGCATCGTGGCCCGCGTGGCCAATCCGGACGGGCTGCTGCGGCCGGGCATGAGCGCCACCGTGAGCGCCGTGCTCACCGAGCGCGACGGGGCCCTGACCGTGCCCAGCGCGGCGGTCTTCGTCGAGGGCGGGCAGTCGTACGTGTACGTGATCAAGCCCGACAGCCTGGTGACGCGCACGCCCGTGAGCCTGGGCACGCGCCTGGCCGACGTGGTCGAGGTGACCGAGGGCCTCGTGGGCGGCCAGCAGGTGGTCAAGGCCGGGCACCAGAAGCTGTACGAGGGCGCCAAGGTGATGCCCATGGACATGTCCGGCGGTGGGGACGCGGCCGGAGCCGGCGGCGCCGCCGCGGAAGCGACGGGAGCTTCGCAATGAAACTGAGCGAAGTCGCCATCAAGCGACCGGTCTTCGCCACGGTGATGAGTCTGGCCATCATGCTGATGGGCTACATCTCGTTCACGCGGCTGCCGGTGCGCGAGTACCCCGAGACCGATCCGCCCATCGTCTCGGTGACGACATTCTATCGCGGCGCGAGCCCGAGCGTGGTCGAGACCGAGATCACCGACGTGCTCGAGGAGCAGTTCACGACCATCGAGTCGGTGAAGACGATCACCAGCAGCAGCCGCGAGCAGGGCTCGATCATCACCATCGAGTTCGAGCTCAGCCGCGACGTGGACGAGGCCGCCAACGACGTGCGCGATCGCGTCTCGCGCGTGCGCGGCGAACTGCCCCGCGAGGCCGAGGACCCGGTCGTGGCCAAGGTCGACGTGAACGCCCAGCCCATCATCTGGCTGGCCGTCTCGAGCGACAACCACTCCACCCTCGAGCTTTCCGACTACGCGGACCGCATCCTCAAGGAGCGCCTGCAGCGTCTGCCCGGCGTGGGCAACGTCTTCATCGGCGGCGAGCGGCGCTACGCCATGCGCGTCTGGCTCGACCCCCTGCGCATGGCCGCCTACGGCCTGACGGTGCAGGACGTCGAACAGGCCGTGCGCGCCGGCAACGCCGAGATCCCCGGTGGCCGCGTCGAGGGCGACGCCCGCGAATTCGCCGTGCGCACCCGCGGCGAACTGAACACGCCCGAGGAGTTCGGCGCCCTGATCGTCTCCCACGTGGGCGACAACATCGTGCGCCTCGACCAGATCGCCGAGGTCGAGGTCGGCCCCGAGGACGAGCGCACCATCACCCGCTACAACGACCGTCCGGCCGTGGGCCTGGGCATCGTCAAGCAGAAGCAGGCCTCGACGGTCGACGTGGCGCGGGAGATCCGCGCCGTGCTGCCCGACCTGGCCGGCCTGATGCCCGCGGGCATGCGCATCGACGTCGCCTTCGACTCGGCCGAGTTCATCGAGTCGTCCATCGACGAGGTGAAGAAGACGATCCTCGTGGCCCTGGCGCTGGTCGTGCTCGTGGTGCTCGTGTTCCTGAAGAGCCTGCGCGCGACGGTGATCCCGATCGTGGCCATCCCGGTCTCGATGATCGGCGCCTTCACTTTCGCGTACGCCCTGGGCTTCACCATCAACATCCTGACCCTGCTGGCCATGGTGCTGGCCATCGGCCTGGTGGTCGACGACGCCATCGTGGTGCTCGAGAACGTGGTCCGGCACGTGGAGATGGGCAAGTCGCGCCGCAAGGCGGCCTTCGACGGCACGAAGGAGATCGGCTTCGCCGTGCTGGCGACGACCATCGCCCTGGTGGCCGTGTTCATCCCGGTGGCCTTCCTCACCGGCTCGGTGGGGCGCCTGTTCCGCGAGTTCGGCCTGACCCTCGCGGTGGCCGTGATGCTGTCGTCGTTCGTGGCCCTGACCCTGACGCCGGTGCTGTGCTCGCGCCTGCTCAGCCGCGTCGACCCGGACAAGAAGCGCAGCTGGGCCGAGCGCAGCTTCGACGCCTTCTTCGACGGCCTGAACCGGGCCTACGAGGGCACCCTGCACGCGGCCCTGCGCCTGCGGCCGGTGGTGCTGCTGATCGCCGTGGGCCTGGTGGGCGCGGCGGCGTGGCTCTTCGCGCAGCTGCCCGAGGAGCTGGTCCCGGTGGAGGACCGCGGCACGGCCTTCGGCATCGTGCTGGCCCCCGAGGGCGCCACCCTCGAGTACACCGACCGCTACATGCGCATGGTCGAGCAGCCGCTGCTCGCCCTGCCCGAGCGCCAGGGCCTGTTCACGGCCACGGGCCTGGGCTTCCAGGGGCCGGGCCGCGTCACCAACGGCTTCGTCTTCCTGAACCTGAAGCCCAACGACCAGCGCGAGCGCAAGCAGCAGGAGATCGTGGCCGAGATGTTCCCGCGCCTGCTGGGCATCCCGGGCGTGCTGGCCTTCCTGATCAACCCGTCGTCGCTGGCCGGCTTCGCCACCCAGGAGGTGGAGTACGTGCTGCAGGCCGACAGCTACGAGGAGCTGGGCCAGGCCGTGGGCACCATGATGGCCAAGGCCAACGAGCTGGGCTACCTGGTGAACCTCGACACCGACCTGCGCCTGAACAAGCCCGAACTGCAGATCGACATCGACCGCGAGCGGGCCTCGGGCCTGGGCGTCTCGGTGACTGACATCGGCTCGACGCTGGAGACCTACCTCGGCGGCCGCGTCGTGGGCGACTTCAAGCGCGGCGCCAAGCAGTACGACGTCATCGCCCAGATGCGCGCCGGCGGCCGCGCCACGCCCGACATCATCGAGCAGCTGTACATCCGGTCGGGCGGCGGCGAGCTGGTGCAGCTGGCCAACGTGGTGAAGATCAACGAGACGGTCTCGCCCAAGGAGCTGAACCACTTCAACCGCGTGCGCTCGGCCACCCTGACGGCGAACCTGGCGCCGGGCACCGGCATCGGCCAGGCCCTCGACGACCTGGACCGCATCTGGCGCGACGACCTGCCGCCTTCGGTGAGCCGCGACCTGGCCGGCCAGTCGCGCGAGTACCGCGACAGCAAGGGCACGCTGTATTTCATGTTCGTGCTCGCGCTGATCTTCATCTTCCTGGTGCTGTCGGCCCAGTTCGAGAGCTTCGTCGACCCGCTGACGATCCTGCTCTCGGTGCCGCTGGCGGTGTTCGGGGCGCTGCTCTCCCTGTGGCTCTTCGACCAGTCGCTGAACATCTTCTCGCGCATCGGGCTGATCATGCTCATCGGCCTGGTGACGAAGAACGCCATCCTGATCGTCGAGTTCGCCAACCAGCTGCGGGCCCGCGGCCAGGACATCGTGTCGGCCGTGGTCGACGCGGCGGTGATCCGGCTGCGCCCGATCCTGATGACGTCGTTCTCGACCGTGTTCGGCATCCTGCCCATCGCCCTGGCCACCGGCTCGGGCGCCGAGTCGCGGCAGCCCCTGGGCATCGTCGTGGTGGGCGGCGTTCTCTTCTCCACCTTCCTGACCCTGATCGTGGTGCCGGTGGTGTACTCGCTGCTGGCGCGGTTCACGAGCGCCAAGCGGGTGGTGGGGGAAGAGGAGGAGACGGTGGAAACCCCGGCAAATGCGATTCCCGGCGCCTAGCGCCGGGAGTCCCGTTGCCTTGGCGGCCCGTGAGCCGTAGACTCATGTCAACGGCGGGCCACCGCCCAACGAGGGGGAAATCCATGTCGAAGTTCGCTCGATTCCTGATTCTTTCCGTCCTGGTGCCACTTGCGGCGAGCCCTGCGGTCGCCACCACACCTGCAGTTTGCGTCATGGACGTGAACGTGAGTTCGGGAGGGCCCATTTCACTCATGGTCCTGCCCGACGCCTCCGGCCCGTCTTTCGCCGAGGCCACGGCCTTCGGCGGCGCCGTCGTCGACGGCACCATCTCGTT
>JAGRNP010000149.1 GCA_020440705.1 bacterium
GGCTGGACCTGAGACCGTGGACGGCCGGTGGCTCCCGCCGCCCGGTGTCCGAAGCGAAACGTGTTGCCCAGGCAACGCCGGAAAGCGGCCGGATGAGGGAATCCGGCCGGCCGCGTGGGTTGCCCAGGCAACACAATCCCGGAGAATGCCCATGCGCACCGTCATCCCGGCCCTGATCCTTGCCGCATTCCTGCTGGCCCCGCCCGTCCCGGCTCCGGCCCAGCCACAGGACGCGCCCGACGCCGCCGAAGCGATCGTCACCGTCCTGCGCGACGCCGAGGCCGCCTGGAACGCCGGCGACATTCCCGGCTACATGGCCTCGTACTGGAACTCGCCCGAGCTGCGCTTCGCCAGCGGGGGCACCGTGACCTCCGGCTGGCAGCCGACCCTCGAACGCTACCTCGCCCGTTATCCGGATCGCGCGACCATGGGCCGCCTCGTCTTCGCCGACCTGGACGTGCGCCTGCTCGGTCCGGACCACGCGCTGGCCTTCGGATCGTGGCGCCTGATGCGGGCCCACGACGAACCGCACGGCCTGTTCAGCCTCGTGCTGCGGCGGTTCCCGGAGGGGTGGCGCATCGTGCACGACCACACGTCCAGCGCACGCGACTGACCACCGCCGCGTCGATACACCCCGCGGCATTCCACCCGAATATTGGGGTGGTGATCGGGGTAATCCGCTGTACATTCTGAGGCAGAAATCCATGAACGAACGATCGTCCACCTTGGAGGGTGAATCCAGATGAACGACCAGAACGACTACGAAGAGCCGCGGGGCCCGCAGATCCCCGAGATCAAGCTGCCCCGGCTCGACGGCAGCAAGTTCGGCCTGATCATCGCCGGCGTGCTCGTCCTGATCACCGCCCTGACCAGCTTCTACACCATCGAACCGGAGGAGACGGGCCTGGTCCTGCGCTTCGGCAAGGTGGTCGCCCAGGGAATCGAGCCCGGGCTCCACGCGAAGATCCCCTTCGGGATCGACCGGGTCATGAAGGTGCCCGTGCAGCGCCAGTTGAAGGAGGAGTTCGGTTTCCGCACCGTGCGGGCCGGCGTGAAGAGCCAGTACGCGACGAAGCCCTACGCCGACGAGTCGAACATGCTCACCGGCGACCTGAACGCCGCCGTCGTGGAGTGGGTCATCCAGTACCGCATCGTCGACCCCTACAAGTACCTCTTCCGCGTGCGCAACGTGGACAAGACCTTCCGCGACATGAGCGAGGCTGTCATGCGCCGCATCGTCGGCGACCGCACGGTCAACGAGGTGCTCACCATCGGCCGCGCCGAGGTCGCGCTGCAGGTCCAGACCGGCCTGCAGGAGCTGTGCGACCAGTACGAGACCGGCATCAGCGTCGACCAGGTCGTGCTGCAGGACGTGAACCCGCCCGACCCGGTGAAGCCCTCCTTCAACGCCGTCAACGAGGCGCAGCAGGAGAAGGAGAAGCTCATCAACCAGGCCCAGTCCGAGTACAACCGCGAGATCCCCAAGGCCGAGGGCGAGGCCCAGCAGACGATCAACGAGGCCGAGGGCTACGCGCTCGACCGGGTGAACCGCGCCGAGGGCGACGCCGCCCTGTTCAACGCCCTCTACGAGGCGTACCGCGACGCCCCCGAGGTCACGCGCAAGCGCATGTACCTCGAGACCATGACCCAGGTGCTGCCCCAGGTGCAGAGCAAGGTCATCGTCGACGAGGATCTCAAGGGCCTGCTGCCCCTGCTGAACCTGAACCAGCCGGCGGCCGCGGCGGCCAAGGGAGGCAACTAGCATGAACAAGATCATTCTGCCCGTGGTCGTGGTGCTCGCCCTCGTGGTGCTGCAGTCCATGTACGTGGTGAACGAGGCCGAACAGTGCATCATCACCCAGTTCGGCGAGCCCGTGGGCGACCCCGTGCTCACGCCGGGCCTGAAGTTCAAGACGCCCTTCATCCAGAAGGTGCACCGCTTCGAGAAGCGCTTCCTGGAGTGGGACGGCGATCCGAACCAGCTGCCGACCCGCGACAAGCGTTTCATCTGGGTGAACATGTATGCCCGCTGGCGCATCACCGACCCGCTGCTGTACTTCCAGCGCCTGCGGGACGAGCGTGGTGCCCAGACCCGCCTCGACGACATCCTCGACGGCGAGACCCGCAACGCCATCGCCAGCTATGACGTGGAGCAGGTGGTGCGCACGAGCAACCGCACGCCCGCCCAGACCGAGGGCGTGCCCGAGGACGAGACCGTGCTCGGCCAGATCGGCAAGGGTCGCGCCGCCATCCGCGACGAGATCCTGGCCAAGAGCAAGGAGCGCACGGCCGACCTCGGCATCGAGATCCTCGACGTGGAGTTCAAGCGCATCAACTACGTGGCCGAGGTGCAGCGCAAGGTGTACGAGCGCATGATCTCCGAGCGCCAGCGCATCGCCGACCGCTTCCGCTCCGAGGGTCAGGGCGAGGCGTTCCGCATTCGCGGCACCAAGGACAAGGAGCTGCTCCGGATCCGCTCGGAGGCCTACCGCAAGGCCCAGGAGATCAAGGGAACCGCCGACGCCGAGGCCACGAACATCTACGCCAAGGCCTACAACCGTTCGGCCGACACGCGGGGCTTCTACGAGTTCCTGAAGACCATGGAAGCGTACCGCACGACCCTCGACGCCGAGAGCGCGCTGGTCCTTTCGACCGATGCGGACATCTACCGTTACCTCAAGACCGACACGGGGCAGTGATGACGAAAACGATCTTCCGCGGGACCGCGCGCCGGCTGGCGCTGCTGGCCGGAGCCCTGCTCCTGTTGGCGGCACCCGCGGCCTGCGCGGCCGACAAGCTGTACATGTGGCAGGTTTCCTCGGAGACCGCCAAGGTGACCATGGTCGGTTCGATCCACGTGGGCAAACCCGACTTCTTCCCGCTGCCCGAGCCCATCGAGCAGGCCTTCGCGGCGGCGCCGGTGCTCGCGGTCGAGGTCGACATGACCGACCAGGCGGTCATCCAGGAATCGATGCTGCTCATGGCGAAGGAAGGCATGCTGCCGGGCGAGGAGACCCTCGAGACCCGCCTTGAGCCCGAGGTGTACGCCCGGCTGGCGAAGGCGGCCGACGAGCGCGGCCTGCCCCTGCCCATGTTCCAGAAGTACAAGCCGGGCATCGTGGCCATGATGCTGGTGATGAACGAGTACCAGCGCCAGGGCTACGACCCGGAGCTGGGCATCGACAAGCACTTCCTCATGGGGGCCCGCAACGACGGCAAGGAGATCCGGCAGCTCGAGAAGGTGGCCGACCAGCTGCACATCTTCCTCGATATCGACGACCGGCTCGACGACGTCATGTTCGCCGAGTTCCTCGACCAGATGGAGGACGTGGACAAGGTCACCGCCGAGATGATCGCCCTGTGGCGGAGCGGCGATGCCGACGGCATGGACCGCTTCCTCCAGGAGCAGATGGGCGACGACCCCGCCATGGCGGAGTTCTACCGCCGGCTCATGGACGACCGCAACGTGGCCATGGCCGACACCATCGCCGGCTGGCTCGCGGGCGACCAGGACATCTTCGTGGTCGTCGGAGCGGGGCACTTCGCGGGGGCGCGGGGCATCATCGCGCTGCTCGAGGCGAAGGGATTGGTGGTCACGCAGGGGGCGCTGTAGCGGGATTCCCCTCATGAACGTGGCGGGCCAGTCGTTTGCGGTGGCGAACGGAAAACTGGCCCGCCACGTTCATGAGGGGAATCCCGCAGCACCGCATCCTGTGACCGCCAAGCCCTTCCCCCCGAACACGTTGGGGTGAAGACGCTCGCGGTTTCCCGACCGTTTCCTGAGCGGGAGCCTCCGACTCTCCCTCCGTCAGGATAGCCTCACGGCGCCCCGTCTGTTTCCCGGCCCGGCCACGGGGCCGGCCCCCGCTCGCACGCTGGTCCCACCCCCCGAGGCCGCCACCCAGGCGGCCGACGGGATGCCCGTCGGTGGGAGGGTTTCGGCCCGACATGCGTGAAGGCCCCGCCTTTCGTTCGCACCGGCGAACGGCGGGGCCTTCATGCATGTCGGGCCGAAGCCCTGCGTCCTACGGCTGCATCCCGGAAGAGCGCAGCCACTCGTAGGCCATCTGGAAGATGTCCGTCGAGGTTCTCAGGCCGAGCTTCTTCTTTATATGCGAACGGTGCACTTCGACCGTGCGCGGGCTGATGTTCATGATCTCGGCGATCTCCGAGATCTCCTTGCCCTGACCGGTCAACTGGAAGAGCTCGAGTTCACGGTTGCTGAGCGCTTCCACCGGCGAGGCGCCGGCGGGCGACTTGCCGGCGCCGAGCTGGTCGACGGCGGCCTGGGTCATCTCGGGCGAGAGATAGGTCTTGCCGTCGAGGACGGCGCGGATGGCGTCGAGAATCTTCTCGGTGCCTTCCTGCTTCATGATGTACCCCTTGGCGCCGGCCTTTAGGCAGCGGATCGCGTAGGTGTACTCGTCGTGCATCGAGACGGCGAGAGTCATGATGTCCGGGTGGTTCTGGCCGATCTCCTTGAGGAGGTTCAGGCCATTGCTGTTCTTCAGCGAGATGTCGACCAGCACCAGATCGGGCTGATCCTGTTTGATCATCTCCATGGCGTCGTGCTGGTCTTCGGCCTCGCCGCAGACCTCGAGATCATCTTCCATGTCGATGAGGGCCCGGATGCCGGACCGGACCAACGGATGGTCGTCGACGATGAGCAGGCGAATCACGTCGCAGCCTTTCTCCATTTGCAACACGCTGTTCACTCCCTTGACGAGGATGAGCGACTTGGGATGCGGAGCGGTGTTTCTCCAAGCCATAAAGTCGGCACTTAGTGCGACTAATGGCAACCCCCTCCCAACGAACGATTCTAACATTAGACTTTTGCAAAAGGGAAGCCCGGGATTCCCACAAACTGAATTAATTGTCAGAAAATAGCAACAATCGTGATAAATCATTTGCCAGGATAGAGTTAAGACGGGCCGGAAAATCGCTATCTAAGTTGACGCCACACAAGGACTTTAAGGATCCCATGAACGCGTCGTGCGGTCTGCCCCTACGGTACTCGGGTTCCCGGGGCGGGTGCAGCAGATATCTGCCCACGAGCGGCATATTCTGATCGATCAGGACCGTGGTCGAGTAGTAAAGCAATCCCCGAGTGCGGTACACGCACGAGCCCCCGATCTTCCGTTCGGCGATGACCAGATCGGACACTCCGCGCTGGACCACATCGGCTACCCCCGCAGCCGCGAGACCATCGATCATCCAGGCGGTGACGGCGTCGAAGGCGGTCCTGATGTGTCCGATGCCGGGCAGGGGGAGGGCCAGGGAGACGATCAGGTTGCCGGGATCGAGGACCACGGCGCAGCCGCCGCCCGGACGCCGGTAGAGGGGGACCCCGTCGCGGGCGATGTTGTCGCCCCGCAGCTCCCGGTCCTGGTGCCCGCCGCGGCCGATGACCACGGCGACCTCGTCATATCGATAGACACGGACCCGGGCGGTGCCGTCCGCCCGGGTCCGTGCCAGCAGGTCGTCGTCCCGGTCCCAGGGCCGGGTGGGCAGTTCCATGGGGCCTACCGCACCTTCCGCGGCGGGTTGATGTGCACCGCCTCGCCCGCGGCCACCTCGGCGGCCTCCATGATGGCCTCGCTGAGGGTCGGGTGCGGATGGATGGTGACCATGATGTCCTCGAGGGTGGCGCCCATCTCGATGGCGAGGGTGCCCTCGGCGATGAGTTCACTGGCCATGGGCCCGACGATGCCCACGCCCAGGACGAGGCCGCTGCGCCGGTCGGCGATGATCTTGACCATGCCGTCGGTGCGGCCGAGGGTGCGGGCGCGACCCAGGGCGCTCAGGGGGAAGCGGCCCACGTCGAAGTCGAGCTCCTGCTCCGCGGCCTCGCGCTCGGTCAGGCCGGTCCAGGCGATTTCCGGGTCGGTGAAGACGACCGCGGGAATGGCCCGGTTGTCGAAGGCCGTGTCGCCGCCGCCGTGGATAGATTCGGCCGCCACCTTGCCCTCGCGGCTGGCCTTGTGGGCCAGCATGGGACCCTGGGCCGCGTCGCCGATGGCGTAGATGTGGGGCTCGTCCGTGCGGCATTCCTCGTCGGTGATGATGAAGCCCTTGTCGTCGACCCGGACCTTCGTGTGCTCGAGGCCGATGTCGTCGGTGTTGGGCCGGCGGCCGATGGCCACGAGCACCTTGTCGTAGTGGTGGGTGACCTTCTCGCCGCCCAGGTCGATGTCCACGTCGAAGCCGCCGGCGGCCACCTCGCGGATCTCGAGCACCCTGCTCTCGAGCATGATGTTCTCGAGACGCTTGCTGACCTGTCCCACCATGATGTCGACCAGATCCTGGTCGGCGCCCATGAGCAGGCGCGGGAAGAACTCCACCACCGAGACCTTGCTGCCCAGGCCCTGGTACACCAGGCCCATCTCCAGGCCGATGTAGCCGCCGCCCACCACGAGCAGCGAGCCGGGCACCTCGGGCAGGCGCAGGGCGTCGGCGCTCGACCACACCGACGGGACGATGCCCTCGGGCAGGCGGTTCAGGCTCGAGCCGGTGGCGATGATCGCGTGCTGGAAGTCGACGCCGCTGACCTCGCCGCCCTCCAGCGCGAGGCTGGTGGGCGAGTCGAAGCGGGCGTGGCCCTGCAGGATGGTGACGCCGCGGCGCTTGAGCAGGCCGCGCACGCCGTCGCTCAGGCCCTGCACGATGCCGTCGGTCCAGGCGCGCAGCTTGACCGGATCGACCTCCAGGCCCTTGAAACTGAGACCCATCTCGGCGGCGTCGAGCGCGGCGGCCTTCACCTCGACGGCGTTGATCAGCGCCTTCGAGGGGATGCAGCCCTCGAGCAGGCAGGTGCCGCCGGGGCGGTCGCGCTTCTCGATCAGCAGGACGTTCTTGCCGAGGTCGGCCAGGCGCAGGGCGGCCACGTAGCCGCCGGGGCCGCTGCCGATGACGACGACTTCGGTCTCTTCACGCAGGCTTCCCATCACCATGAGCGGTTCTCCCTAGGTCTCGAGCAGGAGCAGGTTCGGATCCGAGAGCTGGCGCACGAGTTCGCCCACGAAGCGGGCGGCGTCGGCGCCGTCGGCGATGCGGTGGTCGAAGGCCAGGGTCAGCGGCAGGATCTTGCGGATGACGATCTCGCCGTCCCGCACGACCGGCTTCTCCTGCACCTTGCCCATGCCGAGGATCGCCACCTCGGGGTAGTTGATGGTCGGCAGCAGGGCGGTGCCGCCGAGGGGGCCGACGTTGGTGATGGTGAAGGTGCCGCCGCGCATGTCCTCGGGCGGCAGCTTGCCTTCCCGGGCGAGGGTCGCCTTCGCATGGATCTCGTCGGCGATCTGCACGATCGACTTGTTGTTGGTGTCCTTGACGACGGGCACCACCAGGCCGCGGCCCGTGTCCGCCGCGAAGCCGATGTTGTAGTACTTCTTGTAGATGATCTCCTCGCGGAAGGGATCGAGGCTGGCGTTGAACGCCGGCGTCGCCTTCAGGCCCGCGGTGATCGCCTTGATGACGAAGGCCAGCAGCGTGAGCTTGCCGCCGGCGCCGCCCTGGCGCCGCTCGCGCTCGCGCACGCGGAACTTGTCCAGTTCGGTCACGTCGGCGTCGTCCATGTGGGCCACGTGGGGCACGAGGCTCATGCTGGTGACCATCTTGCGGGCCACCTTGCGCCGGATCGAGCGCAGGGCCTCGACCTCGACCGGGCCGTCGGCGCTGAAGTCGGGCATGGGCTCGATCTCGAGGAACGGGATCGTCGCCGAGGCGTGGGCGGCGAACTCGGCGAAAGCCGCGTCGTCGGCCACCTTCTTCGCGGGCACGTGGTCGGCGGGGACCGCGGCCGGGGACGCGGGGGCCGTCACGGTCGGCGCGGCGCCGCCCTCGGCGAAGCGGTGCACGTCCTCGGGGGTCACGCGGCCGCCGGGGCCGCTGGGGGCCACGAGGTTGATGTCGACCCTGAGCTGGCGGGCCAGGCGCCGCGTGGCGGGGGCCGCCGGTACGGGCCGGCGCACGCCGGGCTCGGCCGCC
>JAGRNP010000150.1 GCA_020440705.1 bacterium
ACCCCGAGCAGGGCCGCCCGCAGGGCGGTGGCGCGATCGGGACGACCGGAGCCGCCGACCAGCAGGGGCGCGAAGGCCACGGCGGCGAGCCCGAGCCGGGCCGCCGCCACCACGACCGGGTCGAAGCCGGTCAGCTGGCCCTTGATGAGTCCGAAGGAGAAGGCCCACAGGAAGGAGGCCGCCCACAGCCAGGCCATCGGCGCCCCTACCGCACGAGGGTGAGGGCGCGGACGTCCGTCGCCTCCCCCTGGCGCAGGCGCACGAAGTAGGTGCCCGAAGCCACGTCGCGCCCGGCGTCGTCCCGGCCGCGCCACACCACCGCGTGGGGTCCGGCGCCGAGATCGGCCGCGATCAGGCGTCGGACGCGCCGACCGGACACGTCGTGGACATCGAGGGTCACGGCCCCCGCCACCGCGAGCTCGAAGCGGACGGTCGTGGCCGGATTGAACGGGTTGGGCACGTTGGGTGCGAGGACCGGACGCCCCGCAGCGGCCGTCGGCACCCCGCTCGCCCCGTCGGGGAAGATCTCGCACAGCACCCAGCCGTCCGGGTCGAGCTGCAGGTCCGTGACCGTACCCGCGACCGTGAAGGCGTACCACTCGGTGGCGGCCGCGTTCTCCACCACGAAGGTGGTGTCGCCCAGGCTGGTGGCGATGCGCACGTCCAGGGGCATGGCGAAGAGGTCGCCGGCGACGGGCAGCTGGGTGATGCGGAGCTGCACGTGGGTCTGCCCCGCCCCCGCGGCCGACGCGTTCCAGGCCACCTCGTAGCGGGGGTAGTACTCGCCGTAGATCCACTGTTGGAAGAAGGCCTCCAGATCGCGTCCGGACACGGCCTCGAACACCGCCTGCAGGTCCCCGGTGGTGGCCGCGCCGAAGCCGTGGGCGGCGCGCAGTTCGGCCAGACCGGCGCGGAACGCCGTCTCGCCCACCACGTGCCGCAGCATGTGCGGCACCCAGCTCGCCTTCTGGTACGACAGGTAGAAGTTGAAGATCTCGTTGAAGTTGTTCGGGTTCTCGACGTAGATCGTGCCGGGCCCGTAGAAGCGGGCGGCGTCCATCTCCTCGCGGTAGGCGGCCGGCCCCTCGTTCTGCTCGCGCCAGTAGGCCTCCGACCAGGTGGCGAAGCCCTCGTTGATCCAGATGTGGGAGAAGTCGGCGCAGGTGACGAGGTCGCCCATCCACTGGTGGGCCAGCTCGTGGGCGATGAAGGTCTCGAGGTACGCCGAGCTGTTCATGCTCGAGCAGGTCTGGTGCTCCATGCCCCCGCCCCAGAGGAAGTGGGCGTGGCCGTACTTCTCGTCGAGGTACGGGTACTCGCCGTACAGCCCGGCGAAGGCGCCGATCATGGCCGCGGTCGGGGCGTAACCGGCCGTGGCCTGGGCCACCCGGTCGGACACCACGTAGTGCACGATCGGCATGGTGTCGCCGCCGGCGGAGACGTACGCGTCGGTGAGCACCACGTAGGGATGGGCCGTCACCGAGACGAGATAGGTGGCGATGGGGTGCCGTTCGGTCCAATGGAAGGTCTTCAGGCCCGGGCCCGGTACCGATTCGGCCTCGAGGGTGCCGTTGCTCGCGACGATGAGGTTGTCGGGCACCGTCACGTGCAGGGCCACCGAATCGGCCTTGTCGGTGTTCAGGTCCTTGCACGGCCACCAGCGGCGCGCGCCGTAGGGCTCGCTCAGGCTCCAGATCAGGGGCTGCCCGCCGTAGGTGGCGAAGCCGAAGTAGTCGCTGGTGGGGTTGCCGAAGTAGTCGACGGCGACGGTCACCGATTCGCCGGGCAGGTAGGCGCGGTCGAGGACGACCGTGAGCACGGCCCCGCTGCGCGTGAAGGTCGTGGCCACACCCCCGCTCTTCGTCGCCGTGACGATCATGTTCGGGTCGAGATCGAGGTCGAGGGCGGCGAGGCCCGCGCCGGTCACGGTGGCCGTCAGGGTCAGCGTCCCCGTGAGGAGCTTCGCCACGGGATCGAGCGCGAGCGCCAGGTCGTAGAAGCGGGCGTCGTAGAGATCCATGGCGGCCGAACTCGGGCCCGCGGTCGCGGCGAAGGCCTTGCCGAGGCGGGCCTTCGCCTCGGCCTCGCGGAAGCGGTGCAGGTGGTCGGGCCCGCCCCGCGTGACCGCGACCTTGGCGCGATCCGGCGCCACCGGCACCGGATGGCCGCCCGCCCGGGCCGCGGTCACGGACGCCGGCCCGAGGGCCAGGCAGCCCGGGACGAGCAGGAGAACGATGGCGCGGCGGAGTCCGGGGATCATGGCGTCCTTCGTCAGGGGTGCGGGGTATCCTCCCGGCATTATAGCGCAACGGAGACCGGATGGACAGACGGCGCGGGTGGTCCCGCGCCGTCCGTTCCGTCGCTGCGTCGCCGGGGAGCGGGACTAGCCCACGTCCTCCATCATCTGCAGCAGGTCGCAGACCCGGTTCGAGTAGCCGTACTCGTTGTCGTACCAGCTGATCGTCTTGAGCATGTTGCCGTCCACGACCATGGTGCAGTCGGGATCGAAGTAGCTCGAGAAGCTGGTGCCGACCACATCCGACGACACGAGCGGATCGATCGCGTAGCCGATGATGCCGCGCAGACGCGCGGACTCGCTGGCCGCCTTCAGCGCCGCGTTCACCTCGTCGGCCGTGACGTTCTTCTTCATCCGCGTGGCCAGGTCGACCACCGAGCCGCAGGGCACGGGCACCCGCAGGGCCATGCCGCCCAGCTTGCCCGACAGGGACGGCAGCACCTGGCCGATGGCCTTCGCCGCGCCCGTCGAGGTGGGGATGATGTTCTCGGCCGCCGCCCGGGCCCGCCGCCAGTCGCTGTGCGGGGTGTCGATCAGGCGCTGGTCGCCGGTGTAGGCGTGGGTCGTGGTCATCAGGCCGTTCTCGATGCCGAACTCCTTGTCCAGCACGTAGCACAGGGGCGCCAGGCAGTTGGTCGTGCACGAGGCGTTCGAGACGATGCGGTGTTCGGGCTTGAGCGTCTCATTGTTGACGCCGATGACCACGGTCGCATCGATCTCGTCCTTGGCCGGCACCGTCAGCAGGACCTTGCGGGCCCCCGCCTCCAGGTGCAGGGAGATCTGGTCGCGCGCCCGGAACACGCCGGTCGACTCGACCACGAAGTCGACGCCCAGTTCCTTCCAAGGCAGCTCGGCCGGATTCCGCACGGCCGTCATGCGGGTCTGCCAGCGGTCGGTGACAAGGTGGCCGTCCTCGATGACCGCCTTGCCGGGCAGGTCGCCCATGACCGTGTCGTGCCGCAGCAGGTAGGCGAGGGCCTCGTCGTCCGTGATGTCGTTGATCGCGACGACCTCGACGCCCTGCCGCTCCAGCAGCAGCCGGAACACCGTGCGGCCGATGCGGCCGAATCCGTTGATCGCAACCTTCATGTCGAACCTTCCTTAGTCCTGGTCCGGAGGCTGCGGCCGCCCGACTGGCGGAACCGCTCCTCTCTCCCCATATTGCGCGTCCGGTCCCCTGACCGTCCGCATCCCTTGTATCGCCACCCCTGCCGGGGAGGAAATCCGCATCAACGGAGGTGCCGTTCCTTGCCGACCTACGAATACGAATGCACCCGCTGCGGCCTCGTCACCGAGGAATTCAAACCCGTCTCCGCCCCCAGGCGCCAACGCTGCCCCGCCTGCCGCGGCAAGGTCGAACGCCTGATCAGCGGCGGCCTCGGCGTCGTCTTCAAGGGCTCGGGCTTCTATATCAACGACTCCCGTGCTAAGACTGGCAAGGAGAAGAAGCCCGCGCCGGCGGAAAAATCCGCGGCCGGGTCCGGCGCCGCCGCCGGCAGTGCGCCCGCCACCGGTTCCGCTCCCGGCGCGGGAGGCAAGTCGGACGACTGATCCGACCGCCGGAAAGGTTCCGCGCCGGCAGCCCGCAGGATTGTTCGGAAACCGAACAATGCGCCACCATGATAGCGTCCGCGGGCCAAAACACAAGCCACGAGTCTCAGGGTACCCCCACTTGGAGGAATCGCCATGGCCGAAGGCACGATCCGGGTCGAAATCGGCGGCAGGCCGGCGGAGGTCGCGGCGGGTTCGACCGTCCGAGAGTGGCTCGAAGCCAATGTCCCCCAAGATCTTGTCGGTGATGACCCGGTCGCCATCTGCTCGATCAACGGGCGTCGTACGCACCTCATGGAACCCCTGCGCGGCGACGAACGGATCCGCCTGATCCGGCTGCGGGACCGCCAGGCCCAGACCACGATCCAGCGGACGGTCCAGTTCCTGGCCGCGCTGGCGGCCGAGTCGCTCTTCCCCGGCCACGCGCTCAAGGTCGAGTTCAGCTACGGCGGCGGCATGTACTGCGAGCTCGAGCGGCCCGAGCCCCTGACCGACGCCGACGTCACGGCCCTGTCCGCGCGCATGCAGGAGATCGTCGACGCCGACCTGCCCCTCCTGCCCCAGCGTTTCGGCCTGCGCGCCCTGCTCAAGAAGTACCAGCGCGCCGGCGACGCGCGCAACCACCGCACGGCGAAGTACCTGCGGCGCGAGAGCCTCGAGTTCTACCAGGTGGAGGGCTCGCAGCTCATGTACTACGGCCGGCAGCTGCCCTCGACCGGCTATGTGCGGGCCTTCGCCCTGCGACCCGAGACGCCCGGCTTCGTGCTGCTGTCCAATGTTCAGGGCGACCCGGCGCGCGTGCCCGAGTTCCTGCCCCAGGCCAAGCTCCTCGACACCCTGCGCGAGTACAGCGACTGGGTCGAGAAGGTCGGCGTCGAGGACACGGGCGCCCTGAACGAGCACATCGTCAACGGCCGCACCAGCGACCTGATCCAGATCTCCGAGGCGCGCCACGCCCGCTTCTTCGTCGAGGCGGCCGAGATGACCGCCGCCCTGCCCGACTCCGGACGGCTCGTGCTCCTGGCCGGCCCCAGCAGCTCGGGCAAGACCAGCAGCGCGAAACGGCTGGCCCTGCAGCTGCGGGTGCTCGGCTACCGCCCCTTCGCCCTCAGCCTCGACAACTACTTCGTCGACCGCGAGGAGACGCCCCGCACCCCCGACGGCGATTACGACTACGAGGCCCTCGGCGCCCTGCGCATCGATCTGTTCAACGAGCACCTGCAGGCCCTCATGGCGGGCGAGCCGGTGCACCTGCCCCGCTTCGATTTCCTCAGCGGGCGGGCCGAACTGGAATCCACGCCCACCGTGCTCGGCCGGGGCGAGCCGCTCCTGGTCGAGGGGATCCACGCCCTCAATCCGGAGCTGACGCCGCGCATCGCCCGACGTGAGAAGATGCTCGTCTACGTGTCGGCCCTGTGCCACCTGAACATCAACAACTTCAGCTACATCAAGACGACCCACTCGCGCCTCTACCGGCGCATCGTGCGCGACGCCCAGTTCCGCGGCTACCCCGCCAGCGAGACCCTCGCCCGCTGGCCGAAGGTGCGCGCCGGCGAGGAGGAGCACATCTTCCCGCACCAGAACAACGCCGACCTCTTCTTCAATTCCGGCCTCACCTACGAGTTGGCGGTGCTGAAGCTCTGGGCCGAACCGCGGCTGGCCGCGGTCGAGTCCGACGATCCGAACTACGGCCTCGCGCGCACGCTGATCGAGCAGCTCTCCCTGCTGCTGCCGGTCGACGCGAGCGAGGTGCCGCCGACCTCCCTGCTGCGGGAGTTCATCGGCGGCAGCGCGTTCCGCTACTAGTCGGCGGATCAGGGCACCAGGAAGTGCTCGCGCAACTGCGCCTCGGCGTCGGCGGCGCGGTCGCTGTCGGTCAGGAAGGTGACGGTCGAGAACGAGGTGGCGATGAGGTGGATGGGCACGCCCGCCTCGCCCGTGGCCTCGAAGACGGTGCCGGCGATGGCCGGGCGCTCGCTGAAGTGGGGACCGTAGATGGACAGGGCGGTGCAGCGCCGCTGGTAGTCGATGCGACCGATCTCCATGTCGTCCTGCATCGCCTGCAGGATGCCCAGGGTCTGGTCGAGATCGTCGGCGCTGATGGCGAAGGCCAGGTTGTTCAGGCCGTCGCGATCGGCGAAGCTCGTCACGCAGGAGATGTTGATGCCCTTGAGACCGAGGCCGGACAGGGCCCGGCCCACGAGATCCTGGCCCGCCCCCGCGCCCAGGATCTTGATGATCACCAGCCCCTCGGTCCTGGTGATGCCGCCGACGGCGATCTTGCCGGTCATCCGGTGGTCTCCCCTCGCTGCTGCGGGCGCCGCCCGCACGGCGGGCCCGCCCCAAAGCTAGCTTCCCGGCCCCCCGAATCCAAAATTCCGGATGCGTTTTTTCGACCCCGACGGGCAGGGTTGACATCCGCGGCGGCCGGGCGGTACAAACAGGGGGACGCCCCCGCGGACACCTCGCGCGAGGCCCCCCGCCGTTCCCTTCCGGAGGAGATCACCATGGCGAAAGTGGCCGTCATTCTCAGCGGCTGCGGCGTCTTCGACGGCGCCGAGATCCACGAGGCCTGCGCCGCCCTGCTGGCCCTCGACCGCGCCGGCGCCGAGGTCCAGGTCGCCGCACCCACCGGCCCGCAGATGCACGTCGTCGACCACCTGGCCGGACAGCCGGCGGCCGGCGAGAGCCGCGACATCCTGGTCGAGTCGGCGCGCCTGGCCCGCGGTCAGGCCGTGCCCCTGGTCGACCTCGACCCCGCCGCCTGCGACGCCGTGCTCCTGCCCGGCGGCTTCGGTGCGGCCAAGAACCTCTGCACCTTCGCCGTCGACGGCGCCGACTGCACCGTGCATCCGCAGGTCGAGGCCTTCCTGAGGGCCGCCCATGCCGCGGGCCGCCCCATCGGTGCCATGTGCATCGCGCCGGTGGTCCTGGCTCGCGTCTTCGGGCCGGACCTGCATCCGCGCCTGACCATCGGCACCGACCCCGCCACCGCCGAGCAGGTCAACCGCACCGGCGCCGAGCACGTCGACTGCCCCGTCGACGGTGTGGTCGTCGACGAGCGCCATCGCTTCATCTCGACGCCGGCGTACATGCTCGCCGACTCCATCGGCGAGGTCTTCGACGGCGCCGAGACGTTCGTCCGGGGACTGCTGGCCCTCTGCCGCTAAGCCTTTGCTACGGTATTCTTTATGATCGGGCGTTTTCGTTGGAAAACGCCCGATTTCCGTTGCCAGGCCGCGCGAATCCGGGTTACTTTCCCGTCCGGACATCCCCACCCGAGGAGTGACTTCATGGATGATGCCCTGCGACGGGACGGCTCCCCCGCTCCCGGTTCCCCGCGCCAACGCACCCCCTGGAAGACCGTCGGCGGACGCGTGATCAGTCTCGTCAGCCGCAAGGGCGGCGTCGGCAAGACGACCTCGGCCGTGAACATCGGTGCGGCCCTCGCCCTCAGCGGCCATACGGTGCTGATCGTGGGTGTCGACCCCCAGTGCGGCGTGTGCCGCACCCTGGGTCACGGCCCGCACGACCTGCCCTGCGGCCTGCAGGACGTCTTCGGCGGCGCCCCCCTGGCCGACCTGGCCCTGCTGTCGCCCCTCGACGACCTCCACTTCGTCTCGCCGCGCATTCTCGAACTGGCCGACGAAGAGGCGTATCTCGGGGCGATGGCCGACCACGCCAGCGTCTTCGTGGCCGCGATCGATCGCGCGCGGGCCCTGTACGACACGATCCTGATCGACTGCCCGCCGAACCTCGGCCCCGCCACGCGCGCCGCGCTGCTGGCCGCCGACGGCTACCTGGTGCCGGTCCAGGCCGAGGAGCTGTGCCGCGAGTCGGTCGAACCCCTGCTCGAGTTCGTCGACACCTTCCGCGAACGGACCCAGCCCGACGCCGCTCCCGGCGGCCCCGGCGCCCTCGTGCTCGACGGCCTCTTCCTGACCATGGTCAACGGCCGCACCCGCATGGCCCGCCACGTGTGCGACCAGCTCGGCGACGACTACGGCGACCTCGTGCTCGCCACCGCC
>JAGRNP010000151.1 GCA_020440705.1 bacterium
CTTCAGCGCCATCGTGACCGTCGGCGACGGCAAGGGCAAGGTCGGCGTGGCCATGGGCAAGGCGAACGAGATCGCCGACGCCATCCGCAAGGGTGGCGAGGGTGCCCGCGCGGCGCAGATCTCCGTGCCGATGCAGAACGACACGATCCCCTACCAGGTGGTCGGACGCTTCGGCGCCAGCCGCGTGCTGCTGAAGCCCGCCAGTCCGGGTACCGGCGTCATCGCCGCCGGCGGCGTGCGCGCCATCCTCGAGGCGGCCGGCGTGAAGAACATCCTCACCAAGCAGCTCGGCTCGCGGAATCCCAACAACGTGGTCAAGGCCACGATGGACGGGCTGCGGCAGCTGCGCACGGTGGAGGACTTCGCGGCCAAGCGCGGCCTGAGCGTACCCGAGGTGCTCGGTCTGCCCAAGCCGTCCGGCAGGAAGGCCGCTCCCGCCCCGGCGGAGGCCGCGGCCGAGACCGCCGAGACCAAGGAGTCCTAGATCATGAGTGCGAAGCTGAAGATTACCCAGGTGCGCAGCGTCATCGGTCGTCCCGAGAAGCACCGCCGCATCATCGAATCGCTGGGCCTGAAGCGGAACCAGACTTCCGTGGTCCACGACGACACGCCCGCGATCCGCGGGATGGTGTTCAAGGTTCGCCATCTCGTGAACGTTGAAGAGGTGAATTAGACATGCTGAAGCTGAACAACATCGGGGCGCCCAAGGGGGCGAACCGGGACAAGAAGCGCCGCGGTCGCGGTCCGGGCTCCGGCCAGGGCAAGACCGGCGGGCGCGGGCACAAGGGCCAGAAGGCCCGCAGCGGCGGCGGCATCCCGCCCTGGTTCGAGGGCGGTCAGATGCCCCTGAACCGCCGTCTGCCCAAGCGCGGTTTCACGAACATCTTCAAGAAGTCGTACCAGCTGGTGAATCTGGACGAGCTGGAAACGCGCCTCGACGCGGGCAAGGTGGACGCCGAGACCCTGGCGAACGCCGGCCTGATCAAGAACCCCACGCTCCCGGTCAAGCTGCTGGGCAGGGGCAAGGTCGAGAAGTCGTTCCAGATCGAAGTCGCCAAGGCCAGCAAGGCGGCCGTCGCCGCGGTGGAAGCCGCGGGCGGATCGGTCACCGTCACTGGTTGAGGGAGTCCCCCGCGGGGAACCCCGGGTAACGTCCAGAAAAAGGAAGCTCTGCCTTGAACATTACCAGCAGCTACCAAAGCATGTTCAGGATCCCCGAACTGAAGCGGCGGCTCCTGTTCACCGGTCTGATCCTGTTGGTCTACCGGCTGGGGGGGCACGTCCCCACGCCGGGCATCAACCGGGCGGCCCTCGCCTCGTTCTTCGACGCCCAGTCGGGCTCGCTGATGGGGCTGTACGACATGTTCTCCGGCGGCAACCTCCGTCAGGCCACGATCTTCGCGTTGGGCATCATGCCGTACATCAGCGCCTCGATCATCTTCCAGCTTCTCCAGGCCGTGGTGCCGTACTTCGAGAAGCTGGCCAAGGAAGGCGAAGAGGGCCGCAAGAAGATCACCCAGTACACCCGGTTCGCCACGGTCGCCCTCGCCGCGATCCAGAGCTTCGGCATGGCGGCCGGCCTCGAGCAGATGGCCGGCGGGATCGTCACCAGCCCGGGCCTCGGCTTCAAGCTGCTGACCATGATCACGCTCACCGCCGGCACGGTCTTCGTCATGTGGCTCGGTGAGCAGATCACCGAACGCGGCATCGGCAACGGCATCTCGCTGATCATCTTCATCGGGATCGTCGCCCGCTACCCGACCGACATCCTGAACACGGCGCAGCAGCTGGCCAGCGGCGACATGCACATCGTCAAGGCCCTGCTCATCGGCGCCTTCATGCTGCTCGTGATCGGCGGCATCATCGCCATCACCCAGGGGCAGCGGAAGATCCCGGTCCAGTACGCCAAGAAGATCGTGGGGCGGCGCGTCTACGGCGGGGCCAACACCCACATCCCGCTGAAGGTCAACACCGCCGGCGTGATCCCCATCATCTTCGCCCAGTCGATCATCATGTTCCCGGCCACGCTGATGAACATCTTCCCCGATTCGGGCTTCTTCACGACCCTCGGCGGCCTCTTCCGGCCGCCCAATCCGGTCTACGTGATCGTGTACTCGGCCCTGATCATCCTGTTCGCCTACTTCTACACCGCGGTGATCCTCAACCCGGTCGACCTGGCGGACAACATGAAGAAGAACAGCGGCTTCATCCCCGGCGTGCGCCCGGGCAAGAAGACCGCCGAGTACATCGACCGCGTGCTGACGCGGGTGACGCTGCCGGGCGCCATCTTCCTGGCGATCATCGCGATCCTGCCGGACCTGATGATCAGCTTCCTGAACGTGCCGTTCTACTTCGGCGGCACGGGCCTGCTGATCGTCGTCGGCGTGGCGCTGGACACGCTCCAGCAGATCGAGTCGCACCTGGTGATGCGGCACTACGACGGATTCATGACCAAGGGTCGCCTGCGGGCCCGGAGGTAGCGGTATGAACATCGTCATCATGGGGCCCCCGGGCGTGGGGAAGGGAACCCAGTCCCACGCCATCGTCACGAGCAAGAAGGTCGTCCACATCTCCACCGGCGACATGCTGCGCATGGCCATCCGGAGCGGCACCGAGCTCGGCCTGAAGGTCGAGACGGTGATGAAGGCGGGCGACCTGGTCTCGGACGAACTGATGATGGAGATCATCAAGGACCGGCTCTCCCAGGATGACGTGAAGAACGGGTGGCTGCTCGACGGCTTCCCCCGGACGTTCTACCAGGCCGACGAGTTCACCAAGATGCTCGACGAGATCGGCCAGACGATCCACGCGGTGCTCGTCATCGACGCCCCGGCCGAGGAGATCGTGCGCCGCCTGAACGGCCGCATCACCTGCCGGGCCTGCAACGAGGTCATGAACCTGACCGGATTCGCCTCGGTCAGCCCGCAATACTGCCCCTTCTGCGGCAAGGACAAGGATCCGAAGCGCGAAGGGAAGTCGGCCCTCTACCAGCGGGCCGACGACAAGGAAGAGACCATCCGGCATCGGCTGGAGATCTTCCGCAAGAAGACCCTGCCGGCCGCCTGGTGCCTCGAGGAGCGCTATCCGCTCCACGAGATCGACGGCCTGGGCACCCCCGAGGAAGTCGGGGCGCGCATCGCCAAGGCCCTGGGCTAGACGGGATTCGCGTGAGCTGGAGCAGGCAGAGAATCAATTTGAAGTCGGCCGATCAGGTTGACAAAATGCAGGCCAGCGCCGAGATTTTGGCTTCTGTCTTCCTCGCGATCCGCGAGATGGTGGTCCCCGGGGTCACCACGGGGGAGATCGACGAGGCCATCGAATCCCGCATCAGGGAAGCTGGCTGTGTCCCTTCGTTCAAGGGATACCACGGCTTCCCTGCGTCTGCCTGCATCTCGGTCAACGAGGAAGTGGTGCATGGGATCCCGGGCGACCGGGAGCTGTTGTCGGGCGACATCGTCGGCATCGACATCGGCGTCCTGAAGGACGGTTGGCACGCCGACAGCGCCGAGACCCTGGCCGTGGGCGAGATCGACCCGGAAGCGGCGCGGCTGCTGCAGGTGACCCGCGAGTGCCTGGAGAAGGGCATCGCCGCCATCGCGGTCGGCGAGCGCATCTCGGCCATCGGGTCGGCCATCGAGAAACACGCCCGGGCCGAGGGGTTCTCGGTCGTCGAGTCCCTGGTGGGCCACGGCATCGGCCGCGAGCTGCACGAGGACCCGCAGGTGCCGAACTTCCGGGCCTTCAACCACCCCGACCCCGTCATGGAGGAGGGGCTGGTGATCGCCATCGAGCCGATGATCAACGCGGGCACCAAGCGCGTGGTCACGGCCCGGGACGACTGGACGATCCTCACCGCGGATCGCCGGCTGTCGGCCCACTTCGAACACACGGTCGCGGTCCTGGCGGACGGTCCGCGGATCCTGACCCGGCGCGGCGCCGGCGTCGCGGCTTTCTGAGAGGCGGACGGACATGGCCAAGGAAGAAGGAATCAGCGTCGAGGGCACGGTCATGGAAGCCCTGCCCAACGCGATGTTCAAGGTCCAGCTGGAGAACGACCACGTGGTGCTGGCCCACGTTTCGGGCAAGATGCGCATGCATTTCATCCGCATCCTGCCGGGCGACAAGGTGACGGTGGAGTTGAGTCCCTACGACCTGACCCGGGGCCGCATCACCTACCGCTACAAGTAGATCCGGACTACTGGAGCCGGACTACCAGATCCGGACAGGCAAGGTCGGGCGCGGCGCAGTCGGCGTCCCGAGCAGGAGGAAGAGACGATGAAGGTTCGCAGTTCGGTCAAGAAGATCTGCCCGAAGTGCAAGGTGATCCGGCGCAACGGCGTCGTGCGTGTGATCTGCGTCACGCGCCGTCACAACCAGCGTCAGGGTTAGCCGGAGAGGATCCCCCGGACGACGGCGTCCACTGTCCGGAACCGGGATCGCAACAGGACGAAAGGAGCCATGGTGGCACGTATTGCCGGTGTGGATATTCCGAACAACAAGAGGATTGCGACGTCGCTGACGTACATCTACGGCATCGGTACCTACCGGGCCCAGGAGATCTGTACGAAGGCGAACATCGACCCCGAGACCAAGACCCGCGACCTGACCGAAGAGCAGACGCGTGGGATCATCGGGATCCTCGACAAGGAATATCAGGTCGAAGGTACCCTGCGTACCGAAGTCGCGATGAACATCCAGCGTCTCATGGACATCGGATGCTATCGGGGTCTGCGGCACAGGCGCAAGCTGCCCTGCCGGGGCCAGAACACGAAGAACAACGCCCGTACCCGCAAAGGTCCGAAGGGCCGTCCCGGCGGCAAGAAGTAGCCGGGCGGCGTTTGCTTGACGGCGCTCCGGCGCCAGGAGGTTGAAAGTGGCTACTGCCAAGGACAAGAGGGGCAAGGCGAAGTCCAAGAAGAAGAAGCTCGACAGCGTGGGCGTGGCCCACGTCAAGAGCAGCTTCAACAACACCCTGATCACCATGACCGATCTGCAGGGCAACGTGATCACCTGGTCGTCCGGCGGACACCAGGGTCGCTACAAGGGCAGCCGGAAGTCGACCGCGTTCGCGGCGCAGCTGGCGGCCCGGTTCTGCGCGCAGGAAGTCCTCGCGGGCGGCATGCGCAAGGTCGAGGTGTGGGTGAAGGGTCCGGGCTCGGGGCGGGAAGCCGCCGTGCGCTCGCTCAAGGCCGAGGGCCTCGAGGTGACCCGGATCAAGGACTGCACCGCCATCCCGCACAACGGCTGCCGGCCCACCAAGCGGCGGCGGCTGTAATCTTCAAATTTACGTGGTCGGCCCCGGATGAGAACCGCAGCCGGCCAGGAGGTTCACAAGAATGGCTAGGTACACCGACGCGAAGTGCAAACTTTGCCGGCGTGAGGGGATGAAGCTCTTTCTCAAAGGCGAGCGCTGCTACAGCAGCTCGTGCGCCATCGAGCGCCGGCCGTACGGGCCGGGCGAGCATGGTCGCCGCCGCGGGCGTAAACCCTCGGACTACAAGCTTCAGCTTCGTGAGAAGCAGAAGGTCCGCTCGATCTATGGCGTGCTGGAACGGCAGTTCCGCCTGTACTACGCGGAAGCGAACAGGCGGCAGGGCCCGACCGGCGAGAACCTCTTCAATCTCCTGGAGAAGCGCCTGGACAGCGTCCTCTATCGGCTCGGCTTCGCGCCCAGCCGTTCCAGCGCCCGCCAGCTGATCCGGCACAAGCACGTGCTGGTCGACGGCGTGGTTTGCGACGTGCCGAGCCGGCAGGTCCGCGTGGGCCAGCAGGTCAGCATCCGCACGAAGAGTCAGAACATCCCGCAGATCGTCGACGCGGTGAAGGCCAACGCCAAGCGCGACCGCCTTCCCTTCGTCCAGGCGGACGAGAAGAAGCTCACGGGCTCCCTGCTCAGTGAGCCGCAGCTCGCCGATCTGCCCATCCCGATCCAGGAGAACCTGATCGTGGAGCTCTACTCGAAGTAACGGCTGAACAGAGCAGAAGGGATGGAAGATTCTATGAAGTGGGTCAACATGATGATGCCCGAGCCCGTTCGGGTGAACAAGGAGACGCGTTCGGAGACGTTCGCCGAGATCGAGATCGCGCCCCTCGAGCGCGGCTTCGGTCACACGCTGGGCAACGCCCTGCGGCGCACGCTCCTGTCCTCGATGCACGGCCACGGGATCACGGCCGTGCAGATCGAGGGTGTCAAGCACGAGCTGAGCACCGTGCCCGGCGTGCTCGAGGACGTCACCGACATCGCGCTGAATCTCAAGCAGGTCGTGTTCAACCTGTCCGACGCGCCGTCCGGATGGGCGACCATCGAGGTCGAGGGACCCGGTCCCGTGACCGCCGGCCACATCAACGGCCACCCCGACCTCGAGATCGGCAACACCGACCACGTGATCTGCACGCTCACCGAGGCCGAGAAGTTCTCCGCCCGGGTCTTCATCGACCTCGGCCGGGGCTACGTCGACCGCGAGCAGCATCACATCCCGGACGAGATGATCGGCGTGATCCGGCTGGACACGAACTACTCGCCCGTGCGCAAGGTCAGCTTCCGGGTCGAGGACACGCGTGTCGGTCAGCGCACCGACTACGACAAGCTGATCCTCGGCATCACCACCAACGGGGCGGTCAAGCCCGAGGACGCCATCGGCTTCGCCGCGAAGATCCTCAAGGACCAGCTCCAGACGTTCATCAACTTCGACGAGGCGCCCATCGACGCCCAGGAAGTGGAAGTGAACGAGGAGCAGGAGCGCCTGGTGGAGCTGCTGTCGCGCAACGTCGAGGAACTCGAGCTCTCGGTCCGTTCGGCCAACTGCCTGAAGAGCGGTCACATCAAGACCCTCTTCGACCTGGTGACCAAGAACGAGCAGGAGATGCTCAAATTCCGCAACTTCGGGCGCAAGAGCCTGAACGAGATCGGGGAGATTCTCGAAGGCATGGACCTGTCCTTCGGCATGACCTTCGACCCGGAAGTCGCCGAGCGCGTGCGCGAGGTGACCGGCAACTAGATCCGGTCGCCTCGGCGGCCCAGGCCCAGTATCCAATAGTCCAGAGGATGGAATAGAGTCATGCGACACAATGTTTCCGGACGCAAACTGAACCGCACTCCGGCTCACCGGAAGATGCTGTACCGGAACCTGGTGACCGCGCTGTTCAAGCACGAACGCATCCAGACGACGGTGCCCAAGGCCAAGGAGGCCCGCATCGTCGCCGAGAAGCTGATCACCAAGGCCAAGAAGGGCGACCTGCACTCGCGGCGCCTGGCGGCCCGCAAGGTCAATGAGCCCGCGGTGCTGCAGAAGCTCTTCGGCGAGATCGGCCCGCGGTACGCGGACCGTCCGGGCGGCTACACCCGGATCATGCGGCTCGGCCCCCGCAAGGGCGACAACGCCGAGCTCGCGATCCTGGAGCTGGTCGACGGCCACCCCCGCAAGAAGGTGACCGACACCCTCAAGCGGAAGCGGGCCCGGAAGATCCTGGCGGCCGAGGAGAAGGCGGAGGCCCAGGCGGCCCTCGTCGAGGCCAAGGAAGCCGCCGACGCCGCTGCGGAGGAGGCCCCCGAGGCCGCCGCCGACGACGCGGACGAGACCAAGCCCGAGGACTAGTCCTCCCGCGCCGGTCTCCGCCTCCGGGGTTGTGCGCAACCCGACCGAAACCGGAACCGGACCTCGTCCCACCTCGCAACCCCCCGTGCCCCGGCGCGGGGGGTTGCCTTTTGCCCCGTCGCCGCGGCCCGCTTCGCCCGGTGTCCCGCCGCGGCGACGGAGGCCCGGCCCGGTGTCCCGCCGCGGCGACGGAGGCCCGGCCCGGTGTCCCCGGCGCCCTGC
>JAGRNP010000152.1 GCA_020440705.1 bacterium
CGGGAGGACGCGGGCGCCGCCAGCCACCTGCTGCCGGCGGGGCTGCTGTTCGAGGTGCGGGCCGCTGCCGTCGACAGCGGCGCGGTGCGGGAGGCCGCGGCGGCGGCGCGGAGCACCCTGGCCGGCCTGATGCCGCGGCCCGATCCGGGGGCGCGCCTGCCGGTCCGTGCGGCCTGGTCCGCCCTGCACCTCCACCGGGCCGAGTACTTCACCCTCTTCGGCCTCCACGATCTGGCGGCCGCCGAGGGCCGCCGCGCCCTGGCCTGGCTGCCCGGGCAGGCCGTCGCCTGGTACAACCTGGGCTACAACCTCGTGAATCTCGCCCGGCCCGACGAGGCCGCCGAAGCCCTGCGGGCGGCCCTCGACGTCGATGAGAACGTGACGGGTCCGCGCACCCTCCTGGCCCACCTGGCCCTCGCCGCGGGCGATCGCACCGCCGCCGCCGCCTGGGTGCGCGATGAGCTGGCGCGCCATCCCGACGACCCCCAGGCCCGCGCCCTGGCCGACTTCCTCGCCGGACGCTGAGACGACCGGAAACGACGACGACCGCCGGCAGAAACCGGCGGTCGTCGTCCGTCTGCCGCTCGCGCGGCCCTCCCGTCCGGAGCGGACCTCCTACTCCATGATCGAACGCGCCACGAAGAGCCGGTTCGTCGCGGCCGGATGGGTCCAGGCCATGTCGTCCCGGCCGTCGCCGTCGAAGTCGCCGATCAGGGTCTGGTACTGGTCCCAGGTCACGCCGCCGCCGTGGTCCATGGGCAGCGGGGTGAAGAGGAAGCCGGAGTTGCGGGTGCTCAGGCCCACGTACACCGCGTTGACGAGGCCGTCGCGCAGGTTGTAGACGAGGTCGTCCAGGCCGTCGCCGTCCACGTCGAGCAGGAACACGTCCTTGTTGCCGGTGCGGTCGGGCTCGTACCAGACCAGCGGGCCGCCCGCGAAGGTCGCGCCCGTCGAGTAGGACATGTGGATGGGGTGGTTGTCCGGGTTCGTGTTGGTCCAGACGATGTCGGTGCGGCTGTCGCCGTTGATGTCGCCCACCGCGCCGGTGTAGGTCTGCCAGCCGTTGTTGGCGCGGTAGGTGTTCGCCGGGAAGCTGTACACGCCGTTGGCCCCCGCGATCGCCGCGTAGATGCTGTTGCCGGCCTCGATGGTCTCGTTCCAGATCAGGTCGAGGCGCCCGTCGCCGTTGACGTCGGCGGGGTAGGTGTCGTACCCGCCCCAGCCGCTGGCGGGGTGGTCCTGCTTGGGCAGCTGGGTGAGCGTGCCGTCCGCGGACGAGAGCGCCACGTAGGTGCGGTTCGTGGTCGACGTGATGTTCCACACCAGGTCCTCGTAGGGGTCGTCGTTCACCCGTCCGATGAACAGGCGGTAGCTGGTCCAGCCGCCGGCGTTCATGACGCGCCGGTCGTTGAAGGTCAGGTCGCCCGCCCCGTCGGAGAAGCCCATGTAGACCACGTTGCTGGTGCCGCGGTGGTTCCAGACCAGGTCGTCGTCGCCGTCGCCGTTGACGTCGCCCACGTGCACGTCGTAGGCGGTCCAGCCCTCGGTCGGGACGGCCGGGTGGTCGATGGGCCCGTGGTAGGTGAAGCCGGATCCGGTGCTCAGGGCGAAGACGGTCTGGTTCAGGCTCGCCGAGGTGTGGTTCCAGGCGATGTCGGTGCGGCCGTCGCCGTTGAAGTCGCCGGTGACGGCCTCGGCCGGCGTGGCGATGGCGATGGGCACGATCTGCTCGGGCTGGAACTCGAAGGGCTCGCCGCTGGCGCCGACGGCGGTGCACTCGCGGATGGTGTAGTCGGTCGTCTCGGTCACCTTGGCGATGGTGCCGTCGGTGAGGCTGCGGAAGACGTACTTCAGCGGCAGGGCCGTCGACAGCGCGGCCGTCTGGGTGAAGTAGCCGTTCAGGTTGCCCGAGCGGATGATCGCCTGGGTCGCCTCGGCCGGGCCGCCGATGGCCGTGATGGCGATCTTCGACTTCTCGAGGATCGTGCGCTGCTTGTCGGTGTAGGAGGCGCCGCCCGCGGCGCCGAGGCCGTCGTAGGCCGCCGAGATCGTGGCGCGGATGTCGCTCTCGCTCGCGGTGGAGGTCATGGAGAACATCAGCATGCGGCCGTAGATCACCTCGGACACGTAGACCGGGATGTTGTCCGGCCCGATCTTGTGGTCGTTGACGAGCTGCTGCAGGTCCTGGGAGGTGAAGTTGTCGCCGAAGAAGCCGTCGGCCGTCGACGGCGGCGCCACCACCACCGTGTACATCTTCTGGAAGAACTTGGCGGTGACGGTGGTCTCGGACGCGTTGCGCGAGTAGTCGCCGCGCGCGGAAGCCGACCAGCCCAGGTACCGGCCGCTGGCCGCCACCGAGAGGGCCCACGACTCCTCGCTGTAGTAGGTCTCCATATTGAAGCTGATGCTGCTGGCCCGGTCGAGGGTGTCGCGCGTCGCTTCGCCGATGATGTCGCTGATGGCCGCCTCGACCCGCGCCTGGGTGGGCGCGTCGACGGTGCGGTAGTTGGGGCCGCCGCTGCCGCCGCCCGTGGCCAGGTCGACGATGGACACCTCGATGGGCGAGCGGTCGTCGATCGTCAGGGGCCGGAGCTGTCCCAGCCCGTGGGCGTAGCTGTCGCCCTGGATCATGGCGCCCGGCCACAGGATCGGGCGGTCCGGATCGAACATCACCAGGTCGGACGGGTTCTCGGTCAGCCGGTAGGGGGTCTCCCGGCAGATGTAGTTGACGTCCGTCAGGATCGAGGTGCCGCCCTGGTCGTCGATCACCTCGACGTCGACCACTTCGGTGCCGGCGTCGGCCGGTTCGTCGGTGGGCGCGGCGGGGGCGGGCGTGCCGAGCGGGGAGTAGGTGTCCCAGTCGGGCAGGGCGGTCATGTAGTCGCCGACCGGGCCCACGGGCGCCGTCGGCTTGGCCGGATCCTCGCTGTTCGAGCAGGCCGCGAGGGCGCCCAGGAGCAGGAGGACAGGCAGGAACAGGGGCGTTTTCTTCTGGGTAGACAAAGACATCGTGCAACCACCGGATTGGGCGTGAATGGCATGGCCGGGCGGGTGCCGGCATCTCCCTCGCCACCACATGCGCGAACCGGGGGGCGACCGCGCAAAGATTCCGTCGACCGTCCCTGCGGGGATGGGCGGCGGGCCGGAACGTCCCGACTGGAACCTGGCCGCCGCCCGGGGCCCGTGCTACCATGCCCGCCGACCCCGACCCGCACCTGACGGAGACCACGCCGTGCCTTGCCTCGCCGTCCGCCGCCTGCCTTGCGCCGTCGCCTGCGTCGGTCTGGCCTGCTGCCTGGCCGCGGCGACCGCCCGGGCCCAGGAAGCCGCCCCCGACCTCGAGGCCATGCTCGAGATGGTGCCGGTGGCCCCCGGCTCGTTCCTCATGGGCAGTCCCCCGACCGAGCCCGACCGCCGCGGCGACGAGACCCGCCACCGCGTCACCCTGACGCGCCCCTTCTACATCGGGGCCCGCGAGGTGACGCAGTACCTGTGGTCCGAGGTGATGGGCTACGACCGCAGCTACAACGCCGGCTGCGCCGACTGCCCCGTGGAGAACGTCACCTGGTTCGAGGCCGTCGAGTTCTGCAATCGCCTCTCGCTCCGCCTGCAGCTCGAGCCCGCCTACGCCATCGACGGGGCCGAGGTGACCTGGCGCCGCGACGCCGCCGGCGTGCGCCTGCCCACCGAGGCCGAGTGGGAGTACGTCTTCCGCGCCGGCACCGAGTCGCCCTTTCCCACGGGCACCTGTCTGAGCGCCGACCAGGAGAACCTGAACGGCTACCTGCCCTGGGCCGAGTGCGGGGAGAGCATGTGGCGCGGCCAGACGATCCCCGTCGGCGAGCTGCCGGCCGGACCTTCGGGCACCTACGACATGGGCGGCAACGTGGCCGAGTGGTGCTGGGACGTGTACGTCCCCCACGCACCGGGCCCCGTCACCGACCCGACCGGCCCCGCGTCCGGGGCCGACCGGGTGCAGCGCGGCGGCGCCTTCAACGCGGGCATGACCCACGCGCGCAGCGCCGCCCGGCTCGGTGTCGCGGCGGGGGTGCGCTCGGTCTATCGGGGCCTGCGCCTGGCCCTGACGCCGCCGCCCGCGCCGGAAGGGCCGAAATGACGCGGCGGATTCGGCTGAATCTCGGCCTGCTCGGCCTCGCGGCCCTGCTCGCGGCCCTGCTCGCGGCCGGCTGCGGCGGCGACGAAGCGGCCGATCGCCCATCCGGGCGGGCCGCCGAACGCACCGCGGCCCACGCGGCGCCCGCCCGCCCCAACATCGTGCTCATCGTCACGGACGATCACCGGGCCGACGCCCTCGGCGCGGCCGGACATCCGGATCTGCGCACCCCGAACCTCGACCGTCTCGCCGCCGAGGGCGTGCGCTTCACCAACGCCTTCGTCACCACCTCGCTGTGCAGCCCGTCGCGCGCGAGCATCCTCACCGGCCAGTGGGCCCACAGCCACGGCGTCGTGGCCAACGAGACGGCCGATCCGCCCGCCGACCTGCCGACGGTCGCCACCGAGCTGCAGCGCGCCGGCTACCGGACGGCCTTCATCGGCAAGTGGCACATGCTGCGCAAGGCCACCCCGCGGCCGGGCTTCGACACGTGGCAGAGCTTCACCGGCCAGGGCGACTACTTCCGGAACACGTGGTACGACGACGGCGAGTGGCGGCTCAGCCACGAGTACGTGACCGACGAGATCAGCCGCCGGGCCGCCGCGCACATCGCCGCGGCGGGGCCGGAGCCGTTCCTGCTCATCGTCAGCCACAAGGCGGTGCACGAGCCCTTCTTCCCGGCCGAGCGCCACCGCGAGGCCTTCGCCGGCCGCGACCTCGCGCCGCCGGCCGCTGCGGCGGGCGGGCCGGACCGCCGACCCGACTGGGGCGATCGCGTCGGGCACGCCGATGCGGCCGAGCACGTGCGCGACTACTACCGGACGCTGCTCGCCGTCGACGAGGGGGTCGGCACGATCCTGGCGGCCCTGGAGGAGCGGGGCATCCTCGACGAGACCATCGTGGTGTACACGGGGGACAACGGCTACCTGCTCGGCGAGCACGGCGGCCTGTGGGACAAGCGGGCGGCGTACGAGGCGTCGATCCGGGTCCCGCTGCTGATGCGGTACCCGGCCCTGGCGCAGGGCGCCGTCGCCGACGCCCTCGTCCTCAACGTCGACATCGCCCCGTCGCTGCTCGACCTGGCCGGAGTCGCGCCGCCGCCCACCATGCAGGGCGCGAGCTGGCGCGGCGTCCTCGCCGGCGAGCCGGGCCGCGACGCCTTCCTCTACGAGTACTTCCGGGAGATCGGCCAGGTGCCGACCATCCTCGCCGTCCGCACGCGCGACTGGAAGCTGGTGACGTATCCGGAGAATCCGGAGCTGGGCGGCGAGCTCTACGACCTGCGCGGCGATCCCGGCGAGCTCGTCGATCTCTGGGGCGCGCGGGACCACGCCGCCACGCGGGCGCGACTCGAGGAGCGCCTGCGCGCCGAATGCGAGGCCACGGGATACCCGGTCCGCTGAGGCGGCCCGCTCAGGAGAAGTCGGCGGCGGGTCCGGAGACGGACCCGTCTTCGTCGTCCAGGCTCACGGCGAGGTCGTGCCAGGCCAGGGCCATGGCCGCCCGCGCCACGGGGTCGCGCTCGGTGTAGGCGCGCTCGCGGCGCACCGGGTCGAGGGGCAGCGCGTGCAGCAGCACGTCGGCGAGCCGGCCGAGGGCGGCCTGCTCGGGCGCGATGTCCCAGTCGCCCGAGGTGCGCTCGTGCAGGGCGGCGATGAGGCGTTCGCGCAGGGCCGTGGCGGCCTCGCCCCGCACGTCGGGCTCGCTCAGGAGCGTGGCGTCGACCCGGCGGTAGAGCCGCCCGCTGGGCACCTCGGCCATCTCGACCCGGGCCAGGGCCAGCAGCAGGATGAGCCACCGGCCGTCGGGCAGCTCCTCGGTCTGGAGGATCTCGGTCAGGGTGCCCACTTCGGGCAGCGACGGGCCGGATTCCACGCGCGGGCCGTCGGGCCGGTACGGGGCCATGACCAGGCGGCCGGGGCCGTCCATCATGTCCTGGATCATCTGGCGGTAGCGGGTCTCGAAGATGTGCAGCGGCGCCACCGTGCCGGGGAAGAGGTGGTAGTCCGGCAGGGGGAAGACGGGGACCGCGGCCATGACGGGCGACGGGGACGATTGCACGGTGTCGATCTCCTCGGTGTGGGCCGGCGCGCACGGGCCCGCAGCCCGGAGCCCGACGCCGACCCGTCCAGACGACATCATAGAAAAGAATCGGCGGACCACAACCCGCCACCGGGGGCGCGGCCGTCGCCCGCCCCGCTAGGCGGCGTCGCCGCCGCCGGGCTCGCCCCGCCACTTGCGCACGACCTCGTCCTGGACGTCGTCCCAGAAGAGCTGCAGGTGGGGGAACGGGATCTGGATGCCGGCCCCGTCCAGGGCGCGCTTGCCGGCCTCGACCATGTTGACGGTGGTGGCCTGGCGCAGCCCCGCCGGCAGCACCCAGGCCCGCATCACCAGGTTCACGCTCGAATCGCCGCAGGCGTCGACCACGACCTCGGGGCCGGGCTCGTTCATGACCCCGTCGATCCGGGCGAGCGCCGCGACCAGGACGTCCCGCGCGGCGTCGATGTCCTCCTTGTAGGCGATACCGATGGGGACGTCGACGCGCAGCTCGCCGTTGGAGGTGTCGTTCTCGAGCACCTCGTCGATGATGCGCTTGTTGGGGATGACGACGTACGAGTTGCGCGGCGTGCGGATGCGGGTCGAGCGCAGGGTGATGTCCTGCACGCGGCCGTACTGCCCGGCGACGCTGATGAAATCGCCCACGATGAAGGGCTTGTCCCAGAAGATGGTGAAGCCGGCGATGGTGTTCGACAGGGTGTCCTGGGCCGCGAGTCCCACGGCGATGCCGGCCACGCCGAGTCCCGCGATGGCGGCGCCCACGTTCACGCCGAGCTGCGACAGGGCCATCACCAGGCCGAAGACGAGCAGCGTGTAGCGGTACACGCTGCCCACGAGCAGGTCGACCAGCTTCTCGTGCAGGCCGGAATGGATGAGCGCCGCCCGCAGCGGTCGTCGGCTCAGGCGGTAGCCGGCCCAGAAGACGACGAGGATGAGCAGGGCGACGACGACGCGCGGCGCGTAGGCCACGACGTTCGTCACGAGTTCGTCGAGATTGAGGTAGCTGCGGATCGTGTCCATCGGAACCCTCCGTCGGGCGGCCGGGGCCGCGTGGCGTGGCGGTGCTTCCGGACACGTTAGCTGCGCGGCGGCGCGCGGCCACCCGGTGCACGAAAAGACCGGGCCCCGCGGGGCCCGGCCACGACGGCGAAGGGACTCCGGACGCCCGCTAGCCGGCCGGCTTCCCGCGGCTCTTCGCCCGCTCCATGCTCTGCAGGGCGAGGTAGTCCTTGCCGAAGCGCGCGAGGTTCTCCAGTTCGGTGTCGAACTGGTCGTAGTGGGTCTCCTCGTCGGCCACGAGGGACTCGAAGATCGCCTTGCTCTGGCTGTCGGCGTTCTGCGAACACTCGAGCGCCATCCGGTTGTAGTCCCTGGCGCTCTGCTCCTCCATGCCGGCGGCCATTTCCAGCATCTTCTGCACGTCGGTCTCCTTGACGACCGGCTGGCTGGCGACCATCTCCACGTCCCCCTTCAGGAAGAGGATCCGCTCGGCGAGGGTCTCGATGTGGATCATCTCCTTGATGGCCGTCATCTTGAAGAGCCCGGCGAGCAGGTCGAAGCCCTGATCGTCGCAGTGGAAGTGCCAGTACATGTACA
>JAGRNP010000153.1 GCA_020440705.1 bacterium
GTGACGTGGGAATCGCAGGCCGGACGCGGACGTTTGGCCGGGTCGCCTTGACACCGACGGAACGCGTACCTACAATCCCGGCGTTCCGTCGCGGCAGGCCCCGTCGCCCCGTCGGCACCCACCGCTGCTCCGTCCGGATCCGCATCCGGAATTCCGTCCGGAGCGCACCCCGGAGCCTTCGCTCCGCTCACTCCGGCGCCCGATCCGCCGGCGCCGGACAACGCAGACAAAGGGAGTCCCATGGGCGCGTTGCGCAGTACCAGGGACCTGGGTCTTGAGCCTCAGTACGAGGGCAAGGTCCGGGACATGTTCGATCTCGGCGACAAGTTCCTCATCGTTTCGACCGACCGCATCTCCGCCTTCGACGTCATCATGGACGATCTCGTACCCGGTCGCGGCGTCGTGCTGAACGTCATGAGCATGGCGTGGTTCAAGCGGTTCGCCGACATCCCCAACCACGTGATCACGGCCGATCCGTCCGAGTTCCCGGCGCCCTTCCGCGCCCACGCCGAGCATCTCGGCGGGCGCTCGGTGCTGGTGCGCAAGGCCGACCGCTTCGACGTCGAGTGCGTGGTGCGCGGCTACATCGCCGGCTCGGGCTGGAAGAGCTACAGGGCCGACGGGACCATCTGCGGCCACACGCTGCCCGCCGGCCTCCAGCTCGCGAGCGCCTTGCCCAAAGCGATCTTCACGCCGGCGACGAAAGAGGACGAGGGCCACGACATCAACATCGACTTCGACACCGCTGCGGAGATCGTCGGCGCCGACAACGCGGCCACGCTGCGGGACCTGTCGCTGCGCCTGTACACCGAGGCCGCGGCCTACGCCCGGCCCAGGGGCGTCATCGTCGCCGACACCAAGTTCGAGTTCGGCATGATCGACGGGCAGATCACCCTCATCGACGAGGCGCTCACGCCCGACTCGAGCCGCTTCTGGCCCGCCGACGGCTACGCGCCCGGCCAGGAGCCCGCGAGCTGGGACAAGCAGATCCTGCGCAACCACCTCGAGACCCTCGACTGGAACCACGACTACCCGCCGCCGCGTCTGCCGGCCGAGGTGCTGCAGAAGACCTACGCCCGCTACCGCGAGGTGCTGGAGATCCTGTTCCCGGAGGAGGCGGCCGCATGGCAGCAGTACCTGTAGACGGTCGGCGGGCCCTGCTCAGCGTCACCGACAAGACCGGACTGGTGGAGCTGGGGCGGGGGCTCGTCAGTCACGGGTTCCAGCTCGTCGCCTCGGGCGGCACGGCGAAGACGCTGCGCGAGCACGACGTGCCCGTGACGGGCGTGGGCGAACTGACGGGTTACCCCGAGATCTTCGGCGGGCGGGTCAAGACCCTGCATCCCGCGGTGCACGGCGGCATCCTCGGGCCCACGCGCGAGGCGTTCGCCGCGACGGCCGACCTCGGCATCGGGCCCATCGATCTGGTCGTGGTGAACCTCTACGCGTTCCAGGCGGCGGTCGCGGACGGCGCCGACCTGGCCGCCGCGGTGGAGAAGATCGACATCGGCGGCCCGACCCTGCTGCGGGCCGCGGCGAAGAACTTCCAGCGGGTGACGGTGGTCAGCGACCCGGCGCGGTACGGCGAACTGTTGGCGCAGCTCGCCGAGGGGGACGGCGAGACCACCCTCGAGTTCCGCACCCGCATGGCCGCCGAGACCTTCCGCCTGGTCGAGCGGTACGACGAGGCCATCGCCACCTGGCTCGAGTCGGCCACCGGCAGCCGACCGGGCATCGAGCTGCGCTACGGCGAGAACCCGCACCAGGGCGCGTCGCTGCTGCTGCCGCCCGCGCGGGGCGAGGCGCCGGCCCTGTCGGCCATCGGGCTGACCCAGCACGGCGGCAAGGAACTCAGCTACAACAACATCGTCGACCTGATCGCCGGCGTGAAGCTGGTGGGCGACTTCGACCAGCCGTGCTGCGCCGTGCTGAAGCACACCAATCCCTGCGGCTTCGGCCTCGGGGCCGGCACGGTCGGACTCGAGCGGGCCCTGCGCTGCGATCCGGTGTCGGCCTTCGGGGGTGTCTTCGCCTTCAACGTCGAGGTCGACCTCGCGACGGCCGAGATCCTGGCGGGGCGCTTCCTCGAGATCATCATCGCGCCGGCATACACGGACGAGGCGTTGGCGCGCCTCACGAAGAAGAAGAACGTGCGCACCCTGACGGTCGACCTGCCCGTCTTCCTGGCCGGGACCCGCGGGCGCGTGCGCTCCTGGGGCGACCTGCAGCTGCGCCAGGACGAGGACGAGGGCTTCCCCGAACTGGAGGAGTGGAACGTGGTCGCCGGCCCGCAGCCGGACGGAGCCACGCGCACGGCCCTGGAGATGGTCTGGAAGGTGGTCAAGCACGGCAAGAGCAACGGCATCGTGCTGGGTGACCTGACGGCGACCCTCGGCATGGGCTTCGGCCAGATGAGCCGCGTCGACTCGACGGAGCTCGCGGTGCTCAAGGCGGGCCAGCAGGACCTCGACCTGACCGGTTGCGTCGCCGGCTCCGACGGCTTCTTCCCGTTCCCGGACGGCATCGAGAAGCTGGCCGCGGCGGGTGCCCGCGCCATCATCGCACCGGGGGGCTCGATCCGCGACGACGAGGTCGCGGCGCGGGCCGACGAACTGGGGGTCACCCTGGTGCTGACGGGACGGCGGCACTTCAACCATTGAGTCCGGCGCCGCGAAGCCGGATATTCATGACCGGGAACCGATCCGGTCGGGAACTCCGCCCGGCCGGATCGGTTTCTTCCGGGGCTCCCCACCCGCCGAGCGAAAGCGACCCATGCGACCCGTGCGCCTGACCTTCCTGCTGCTCGCCGCCGTCCTCCTGGTCGGGGCCGTGCCTGTGCGCGCCGAGGGGCCGTCCCCGCCGGAGCTGCACCGGCAGCGCGCCCGCCAGCGGGAAGCCCTGCGGGACCAGGCGGCCCGCGTCGACGAGGCCCGGCGGATGGACAAGTCGGCCGCCGCGGGGCGCTTCGCGGTGCTCGTCATCCCCGTCGACTTCACCGACGCCCGGCTGCCCGACGCCTGGGACGACGCCGAGCTCGCGGCCCGCCTGTTCGGCGACGAGGGCGAGACCCTGCACAACTACTTCCGGCTGGCGTCGGCAGGGCGCCTAGATCTGGATCTCGTGCTCGCACCGCTGGTGCGGCTGCCCGACACCCGCCGCCAGTACAGCGACCGCGACCTGAACGGCTTCACCCGCACGCGTCGCCTGGCGACGGACGCCCTGACGGCGGTGCGCGAGCGGGGCCTGCCCTTCCGCCTGGTCGACAACGACGGTCCGGACGGGCGCGCGGGCAGCGGCGACGACGACGGCCGGGTGGACGGCGTGCTCATCCTGCACGCCGCACCGGGCCAGGAGAACGATCCGGCCGACGGCCTGATCCAGCCGCTGCAGTTCTTTCTCGCCGAGCCGGTCTTCGACGGCGGCGTGGCGGCAGCGTCCTACGCCGTGGCGAGCCTGCGCAGCGGACCCGGCATCTGGGCCCACGAGACCGCCCACCTCCTCGGCCTGGAGGACCGCTACGATCCGCTCCTGCACCCCACGGGAGTGAGCGAGGTGCAGTCCCGCGGCGGACTCGGGCGCTTCAGCCTCATGGCGTCGGGCGCCTGGGGCACGGGCGACGGGTGGGGGGCCGCGCTGCCCGATGCCTATTCGCGGGCCCAGGTGGGCTGGACGGCGGTGCGCAACCTGACGGTCCCGGCCGGCGGCACCGAGGGGGTCCGGCCGGGCGAGGCGGCCCGCGTGTGGCGGGCGGGTCTCGTCGGCCCGGAATTCTTCCTGCTGGAGACGCGCGACCCGGCCGCCGCCGCGCCCTTCGACGCCGACCTGCCCGGGGCGGGCGAACTGCTGGCCTACCACGTGGACGAGACGGTGCCGGAAGGCTCGTGGTCGGACGACGGCGGTCTCGCCTACCACCTGCGGGTGCGTCTGGTCGAGGCCGACGGCGACGACGGCCTGGCCACGGGGGCGGACGCCGGCGGTCCGGGCGACGTGTTTCCCGGCACGTCCGGCCGCACGACCTGGGGGCCGGGCACCATCCCTTCGACGTGGTCGTATGCCGACGGTTCCACGGGGGTCACCCTCGCCGGCATCACGCCGGTGGCCGACGGGATCGAGATGACCGTGACCGTGAGCGAAGAACCGGTCCTGGACTTCAGCGCCGCCTTCGCAGGCGACACGCTGCAACTGGCCGCCCGCGCGGCCGGACCGCCTCCGAGCGACTTGAGCTGCACGGTCACGGCGATCTCGACGCCGGCGTGGGGCGTCTTCGCGGAATCGGGCACGACCGCGACGACCGTCGCCCTCGCCAAGGACCTGGACGGCACCTGGCGACCGCTCGCGCCGCTGGTCTGGAACGCGGCGGCAGGCATCCCGGCGGCAGCCGAGACGCGGTTCCGCTACCGCTTCGTTTCCGGGGGCGTCACGCTCCACGACGAGATCCGCACCTGGCTCTGGTCGGGCGACGGGGGCGTGCTCGACTTCGAGGCCAACTGGCCGGGAGCGTGGACCGTCGCCTATCCCGACCTGGAGACCGGCACCACGTGGCACCGCTGGCCCGCCGCCCCCTGGGCCGAATTCCCCTTCGCCGGCGCGGTTCTCGCGTGCGTCGCCGCGACCCACACCGACGGCGCCGACTGGCCCGCGGTGCTCTACGGCAACAGCGCCCACACGACGCTCACCAGCAGCCCCCTCGGACCCGAGGTGGCCGCCGTGCGCATGATCCACGGCATCGAGGTCGAGTTGCTGGGCCCGGGGACGGCCATGGACGGCGGCCGGGCGCTCTGGGTCGGTCCCGACGGCGAGGAAGTGGCGGCGCAACCGGCCGAAGGCTACGACGGACGCGTCGACCCGGGTTCGCGGGCGGCCGCCCACGGCGCCGAGGCGTTCATCGGCGGCGACCTGCTGGCCGACGGCGACGTGCCGACCTGGCGGGTGGCGACCCTGCCGGTGCCCGCCGACCGGCCCGGGCCCTGGCGCCTGCGCCTGGAGTTCACGTCCAACACCCTCTGGCGCGCCCGCGGCTGGTACGTGCTCGAACTCGAGACGGTGGCGGCGGACGGGGCCGCCGCCGCCTACGCCGCGGCCTGGGACGGCGATCTGACCTGGCAGTGGCCGTGGCCCGACGGCGGGGACGTCGATTTCGTCCTGGAGGCCCGGGTGCCCGGCGGCGCGGCATGGATGCCGGTCCTCGACGTGAACGTGATCCCCGACGGGCTGGGGCTCTGCCGGGCCGACGGGGCCGCGGTCCTCGCCGCCCTGCCGGGCGGCGCGGCCACGCGGCACGAGGTGCGGGTCGTGGGGCGGCGGGAGGAGGGCCGGGTGGCCACCGCCGCCGTCGCGGTCTATCCTGACGGGGGCGCGCCGGCGGCGACGGTGTTCGGTGCGCCGTGGCCCAATCCCGCGGCGGGCGAGGTGCGTTTCCTCCTCGACATCCCGGCGGGCGACGAAGCGGTCCTGAAGATCTACGACGTGCGCGGCCGCCTGGTGCGCACGGCCCGGTACGGTGCCGGGCGGCGGTTCGTGGCCTGGGACGGCCGCAGCGCCTCGGGGGCGCGGGCGGCGGCGGGCCTGTATCTGCTCCGGCTGGAAGGAACCGGTCCGGTCCTGACGCGCAAGGTGGTGCTTCTCCATTGACGACCCGATCGACGCCGCCGCGGCGGCACCCCATCGCCCCGGGCCTGCTGCTGCTCGCGGGGTTCGTCCTCTGCTGCGGGACCGCATCCGCCGGTCCGCTCCACGATCCATGGCTCGAGCGCTTCCAGGTGGGCACCTGGCTCGACCCCGACACCATCCCCCTGGCGGCCGGCGTCCCGGCGGGGCTGCTCGAGCCGGCCCGGATCGATACGGCCTGGGTCGAGGCCGTGCGGCTGGTCCTCGCCGACGAGAATCCCGGCGCACGGGACCTGACCAGCCGGCGGCTCCTGAGCCACCTGGCCCCGGCCGGGGCGGACACCCTGTGGCGCCGGCGCGCCCTTGCCGCGGTCGACGACCTCGCCGCCGGACGCGCGGGCGACCCCGGGTTCGCCTTCCTGCGTCGCGAACGGCTGGTGGCGGCCTTCGGCGCCGCCCTCGCCCGGGGCGAACCCGCTGTGGCGGCCGACCAGGCGGCCGCGATCCTTGCCGATCCGTCGCGTCCGCCCCTCGAAGCGCGGACGCGACTCGTCTGGCGCCTGCGCCGGGAAGCCGCAGCGGCCCGGGCCGCCGGCGCCATTCCCGATGCGACCGCCGCCCTCTGGCCCGAATTCGACGAGCTCGGCGCCTTCGACACCGGCCTCGCGTGGGGCCTGTGGGTCGCCCTGCGGCGCGAGGCCGGACGACCGGCCCTGCCGCGCGGCGAGGATCCGGAACGCCTCGGTGGTGCCCTGGGCCGCCTCGGGCGGGCGTGGCTCTCCGCCGACGAACTCCACGCCTCCGACCTGCCGGACGATTGGCAGGGCGGCCTGGGCGGCATCCTGCTGCCCGTCGCCGACCTGCCCGCCCATTTCGAACGGTTCGCCACGCCGCCCGACGACTTCGAGCGGCAGGGCTGGTGGGTCCGGGGCCAGCGCCGGCGGCACCGCGGTGCGGCGGCGGCCTACGAGAACCTGGCGGCCCGCACCGACCTGAAACCCGCCTGGCGCCTCGACGTGTGGCGGCGGGCGTCCGAACGCCGCCTGCTCGCCGGGGCCTGGGTCGAAGGCCTTGCCGATCTCGACGAGGCCCTGGCGCTGGCCGCGGCCGGGCACGGCACCGACGGCCTGCGTCAGCGGCTGCGGGAATGGTCCGAGCAGGCGCTCGTGCTCGCCCTGGCGGCGGGCGACGTGGCGACGGCTCGGCGCATCCGCGACGCGACCCTCGCCGGCCTCCCGGCCGAAGAGGCCGCCGCCTTCGCCGACGAGATCCGCCACTGGCAGGACCGCCTCGATCCCGGACGCGGCGACCCGGGACCGGCCGGCGACGATCTGGTCGACGGGGCGCGGCACCGGGTCGCCGGTGGGCTGGCCGCCCCCGTGGCCGCAGCCGGACCCGCCCTGCGCGACAGCTTCGCGCTGCGGGCCGATCGCGACCTCTGGCCGGTCTGGACCCGCTGGGGTCTCGCCCTGGCCGATACGACCCCGCTTCCCGATCCCGGGCGGCGTCGGCGTGCCGCCCGGTACGCCGCGGTTCTGTCCGACGAAACCACCGGCCGCCCGGCCGAGCGGGCCCTGGCGGCCGTGGCGCTGCGCCTGGGCGACCGGGACTGGTGGCCGGTCCTGTTGCGGCAGGCCGTCGACGCCGACGCCGCGCGCCTGGCCGGGCGCGACACGCCCCCCTGGCCGTCGCCCGTCCCGGATCTGCTGCCGGACGTGCGCGGCTCCGAACTCGACCGCCACGCGCTGCTCGGCTTCTTCCTGGCCTTGGGAGACATGCGCGGCGTCCTCGGGGTGGCCTACGAACTTCCCGGTCGGGGTTTGACGC
>JAGRNP010000154.1 GCA_020440705.1 bacterium
CCGCAGGCGAGGCCCACCGACTCCTTGGTGTAGTAGTGGCGCACCTTGCCACCGTCGGCGTCCACCCCGTGGCGCTGTTCGAAGACCACGATCAGCCAGGGGGCGATCTCCAGGAAGGGCTTGGCCGCGTCGGTGCCGAGGGGAGCCAGGGCCTCGAGCCACTCCTCCGGGGCGCGCTCCGCGTAGAAGGCCCGCTCCTCCTCCTCGGCGGCCAGCCGGATCTCCCGCTTGAGCGCCGGATCGCCGACCACCTCGAAATGCCACGGCTGCTGGTTGGCGCCGCTGGGGGCCTGCCCGGCGGCTCGCAGGCACTCGCGCACGACGTCGGCCGCCACGGGCCGGTCGCTGAAGTCGCGGATGGTGCGGCGGGTGGCGAGTTCCGCACGGAAGGCACGGGCCGCCGCCAGCATCTCGTCGGGCGTGCGGTCGGGCAGGCCGGCATACGGCAGGTGGCCGGGACGGGGCGTTTCGGCGGACATGGAGCCTCCTCGGGCGGTGCGGGACCGCTCCAAGGTACAGCCGCCGGGCCCGGGTTCAAAGGCTGAATCCGAGCCCGAGACCCGCCGTCCAGAAGCTCCCCACCTGGCCGGGAGAGACCCCCTGCAGCCCGAAGTTGTAGCGCACGTCGAGGGAGACGTCGTGGCGGCGGGCGCCGCGCCACTGCAGCCCGCCGCCCACGTGGGCCCCCAGGAACGAGTCGGTGCCGAGGAACCAGCCCGCGCCGGTGGTGAGGTAGGGCGAACGGCCGGGCTCCGGCGAGCGCAGGACGGCGGTCACGGCGAACCGCAGCAGGCCCGACTGGCTGACCACCGCCTCGCTGCCCCCGTCGTACCGCACCGACTGCCCGTTGAAGTCGTCGTAGCCGACCTCGGGACCGAGGCTGAGGGTGCGGGAGATGTCGCGCCGCAGCGATGCCCGCACGCTCAGGCGGGTGACGGTGTAGTCCGGCGTGAGGGAGCGCGCGGCGCCGCCGAAGAGCCCGAGTCGCGTGACGCCGGGCGGCGCCGGTCGCGTCGCCGGCGCCAGGGGCATCTGCTCCGTCGGCCAGTAGTCGATCCAGCTGTGGGAAAGGGCGCCGATCGAACTGCCGAGGAGGCTGCCGCCGGCGGCGCCCACGGCCCCGGCCACGGCGAACCCGGCCAGGGCGCCCGGGACCCACGAGCGGTCCGGGTCGTCCCAGGTGGCGAAGGCGGCCCCCATGAGGGCGCCGTAGCCGCCGGCGAGGATCAGGCCGGACAGGGCGCCGACCCGGGCTCCCTCGCCGGTGTTGGACGTGTAGCGGCGGATCCGGACGATCTCCGCCAGAGGCACGGCCGCCCGGATCTCCGGCTGGTCCTGCCGGTCGAGCAGCAGGGTGTCGCCGGTGACCAGCGCCGGAAAGCCCCGCAGCGCCGGGCCGGTGTCGGTGTGGATCTCGATCAGGTCGGAGTCGTCCAGGGCCCGGAGGGCCTCGGCCCGGGTGCGGGGTTCGGCACCGGCCGCGTGGACGGCCGCCACCAGGAACAGCAGGACCGGGACGGCGGTCCGGGGCACCCGGGGCGGGGGGCAGGTTCGGAGCGGGGACACGCGCATCCTCCGGGGGGCGTGGGGCCGGTATCGATACGCACCATTCAACCAGTGGTTCCCCCAAAGGTCGAGGGGCAACCTGGCGGCTGCCCCTCGGACCTTCGACGGTGGGATGGCGCTCAGGGCGATTCTTCGCCCTCCGGCCGGGCGGCTTCCCCGTCGCTGGCGGCTGCGGGCAGGTCCGGGCCGGGACGCCCGAGGAACTCGTCCCGCAGGAACTGGTGCATGCGGCGGTCGGGGTCGCCCGCCTCGAGCGGTTCGAGATAGCGGAACGGGCTGACGCTGTCCTGGGCCAGGATCGAATGGCAGAGGGTGCAATCGTAGGGGATCGCCTCGCCCGCCTCGTCGACCATGTCCGGGTTGTGGCAGCGGAAGCAGCCGGCGCCGGCGCCCCGATGCCCGAGGTGCGAGCGGTAGGTGTTCCAGCCGACGGCCATCTGCGGGAAGATGTTCTGCGCGTAGATGGCCTGCAGTTCCGCGACCATCGCGTCCACGGCGGCCAGCTTGCCCGCCACGTCGTGGTCGCCCCGCAGGTACTCGCCCCGCACGGTGTTGTCGATCTGGACCAGGGCCGCGTCCTTGTCCTCGCCGAAGTTGCCCAGGAGGGCGCCCAGGGCGATCCGCTTGGCCCAGGGCAGGCCGGGATCGATGCGGCCGGCGGCGAGCGCCGCGTCGATGGCCTGCTCCGGATCCTGGTAGATGTGCGTCGCGCGGTTGTGGCAGTCCACGCAGTCCATGCGGCGCACTTCGGGTTCGGTCGCGGCTCCGCCGCCCACGGCGGCCTTGCGGTTCGTGAAGCGGTGGAACGCGTCGCCCCGCCGCACCTCGACCCAGGCCATGTCCGTCCGCTGCCGGTCGCGCGCCTCGTAGCGCACCTCGTTGCGGTCGGCGATGTGCCAGTGGATCGTGCCGCCGTGCTCCCCGCTGCCCGACCCCACCTTGAGCGCCAGGGTCGAGAAGCTCGGGGTCGAGGTCTCGTCCTGGGCGAACTTCGGGAAGGTCTTGATGCGGGTGCCGTAGAACTTGTCCGGCCAATGGCACTTCTCGCACGTCTCACGCGCCGGCCGCAGCTGGTGCACCGGCGTGGGGATGGGGCGTTCGTAGAGATCGAACGTGGCCGAAACGACCTGCCACAGGCCGTTCAGCTTGGCGTCGATCAGCGCGCCCGCCCCTTCGCCGACGTGGCACTCGACGCACTTCACGTGGGCGTGCGGCGAGTTCCGGTAGGCCACCCACTCGGGCTCCATGACCTGGTGGCAGGCCGTGCCGCAGAACTCGGGCTCGTCCATGAAGTGCAGCATGCGCGCGCCGCCGACCCCGATGAACATCACGTTCACCAGGGTCAGGGCGGCGATCGTGGCCACGAGCGACGAGCCGAGCCGCTTGGGCTTGACCATGTCCTCGGGGAATCTCTGCGAGAGCAACTCCTGTGTCGTGCGGCCCGTCGCCCGGCGGAACTGCCACCAGCCGATGGGGATCAGCACCAGGCCCAGCAGGAAGACGGCCGGCAGGGCCATGTAGCCGACGAGGCCGACATAGGCGTTGGTCAGGATTCCCGCCATCTGCAGCAGCTCGAAGAACACGAACAGCAGGAAGGCGGAGGTCGTCAGCGCGACCCCCACCGTCCCGGTCCAGTTGGTCGAGATGCCGCGAATGAAGAGCTGGAATCGCTTCATGCTCGGCTCCCTACTTGCTCTCCGCCGGCGTGGCGTTCACCTGGTACATGTCCTTGTACATCTCGGCCATCTTGCCCGACTTGATGTCGGCCTTGATGTCGGCGGTCGGGCGGCTCATCCACACGTGGTAGTCATCGGCCAGGACCGCGTCGATCATGGCGTCGAGCTCGGCGTTGTGGAATTCGCGCAGCTCGGGGATGTACTTGAAGTAGAAGTGCTGGGCCACGTCGTAGATGCCGTGCCACCACGTGTAGTCCGGGCCCATCATGGCGGCGCCGTGGCGCGCGCGACGGCCCTCGTGGTGCCAGATCTCCCACCAGGTCCACTCGTACTTGTTGGAGAAGTTGGCCGTGCCCTCGCCGAGCTTCAGCTCCTTGGCCTTCTTGTAGAGGGCCAGGCCGGGCTTGGCGTACTTCTCGTTGTACAGGTTGACCAGGCCGTCGAGCTGGGCGTAGTGGCCGTCGACGAAGCCGGCGCCGTGGCAGTTGCTGCACACGTCCTTCATGTTGGCGCGCTTCTGCTCCCAGTTGTCCTTGGTCTTGGAGACGGGCGGGCGCAGGGTCCAGCTGATGCGGTTGCCCACGTCGTGGGTGATGGGCTGGTTCGGCGTGGCCGACATGTGGCAGGTGGCGCAGGTGGGGGCCTCGAAGTAGTCGACGCCCACGATCCAGCGGTCGGCGTCCAGGTTCATCTCGTCGACGTGGGTGAAGTAGGCGTTGCCGTGCTTCGACTCCTCGTAGACTTCCTTCTGCGGATGGTCCGGGCCCAGGTGGCACTTGCCGCAGGCCTCGGGCTGGCGGGCCTGCTTCACGCTGAAGGCGTGGCGGGTGTGGCACGCGGTGCAGCTGCCCTTCGAACCGTCCGGGTTCAGGCGGCCGATGCCGCTGTTGGGCCAGCTGAGGCGCGACAGCTTGTTGGGGCTGTTCGGGTCGATCTTCACCTTGGTGCCGTGGCAGCTCTCGCAGCCGGCGATGGCCACCGGCGCGCCGCCCGCGGCGTGGGCCACGTAGGCGTCGTTGGAGTCGAGGATCTCGCCGGCGGTGGCGTGGTAGCTGTGCCCGACCTCCTCGGCCTCCTTCTTGTGGCACTGGCCGCAGTCCTTCGGCGTGACCAGTGTCGCGATCAGGGCGCCCTCGTGCATGAAGCCGTCGGCATCGCCCGCGGCGGCCTTGTGGCAGTCCAGGCAGGTGACGTTGTGCTTGGCGTGCTCGCTCTTGTACCACTGGTTGTACAGACCGAGGCTCTTCTCCTTGTGGCAGGTCATGCACTTGCCGGCGACGGCGTCGTCGACGGCGAGGGCGGCGCCCGCGCAGAGCAGGCTCAGGGCACTGACGATCAGCAGGATTCGTTTCATCTCGGGGACTCCTTCGTTCCGGTCGGTCCGGTTCCGCCAGGACAAAAGTGGATAAAGATGTCCGGTTCGCTGTGAACAAGTTGACAGGTTGCGTGGCGGGGGTCAAACAGGAAAATGCGGAACCGGGGGAGGGCGCCGGGGCGGGCCCGGATCAGGCCGCAGCCGGTCGCCGGGCCGAACCGGATCCGGGCGCGGCGCCGGCGAACCGTCCGGATCGCGGATGCCGGTGGAGATCCGCAAAGCAGATAATAGGCTCCATATATCCAATATAGCAACCGTCTGCATGAAATCCCGTTTCTACGCTGGTATTTCGTCATTTGCGGTGATATTGATTGTCATTCGCGACTATGGAGGTGGTGAGAAAATCGGGTTGCCGATCCCGATGGGGCGTCGGCAGCCTTCCCGGAAGGTTCGCACCCGCCGCCGATGGTGGCTTCTCATCCGGGGCCCGAGATCGTATGCTTGACCCATGACCTGGACCGACCACATGGAGTATGGCGCTTTCCGTCTGCTGACCGGCGCGCTCGCCGGATTGCCGACCCGCTGGACCCGGGCCGCCGGTCGCGGCGTCGGCCGCCTCGCGGGCGACGGCCTGCGGGTGCGCCGGCGCGTCGTCGACGAGCAGCTTTCGGCCGTGCTGCCCGAACTGCCGCCGCAGCGGCGTGTGGCCCTGCGCCGGGCAGTGTACGCCCACCTGGGCGAAACCCTGGTGGAGACGTTCTGCCTGTCGCCCGCCCAGGCTCTCGGCGAGGTGCGGGTGGTGCCGGGCTGGGGCGAACTCGACGAAGCGGTCGCCGACGGTCGCGGCGTCATCGTGGTCACCGCCCATCTGGGGAATTTCGAACTGGGGGGGCGGGTCCTGGCCCGGCGTTTCCCCGTGCTCGACGTGATCAAACCCATGCGGAATCCGCTCTTCGATCGGCACCTCGAGCGGCTGCGCGCCCGTTTCGGCATCGCCACGGTGCCCATGGACCACGCGGGGCGCACGGTGCTCGCCCACCTGCGGCGCGGCGGCGTGGTGACGCTGCTGGTCGACCAGGACGCGGGGGCCGCGGGGCTGCGCACGCCCTTCCTCGGACGTCCGGCCTCCACCTGGCCGGGCGCGGCGCGCCTGGCCCTGCGCACGGGGGCGCCCCTGGTGCCCGTGGCCATCGTGCGGGGCGACGACGGCGGACACGTGCTGCACATCGGCCGCCGGATCGCGCCGCCCGCGGGGCCCGCGGACGCGGCGGCGGTCGCCGCCCTGACCGCCCGCATCTCGGCCGCCGTCGAGACGTTCATTTCCCGGGACCCCGGCCAGTGGTTCTGGGTGCACCGACGCTGGAAGGGAGCGGAGGAAGCCCATGGCTGCTGAGCGCCGCGCGAACGGCGGGGCCGCCGGCCCCGCGGTGCCGCCCCGGGCCGCCCCGTGGGAACAGGTGTTCCGGCGCACCGAGGTGCCGCTCTTCGTCGAGGACATCGCCCGGGCGCGGGCGTCGATCCGCGAGGTCGCGGCGGCGGTGGGGACGGACGGCCTGCGCGGCTGGCTCGACGCCCACCCGGACTTCATCGGCCGGATCATCGCCGAGGTGCAGGTGATCGACGTGAACGACGCGGCGGTGCGGCTGAACGCGGCCGCGTCGCGCGAGGAGCTGCTGGTCTCCCTCGACAAGCTCGTGCTGCCGGAGAGCCTGCCGGCGTTCAAGGACCTCATCTGCATGCTGGCCGGCGACGCACGGCTCTACGAGGGGCAGAGCTGCTACCGGGCCCTCGACGGCCGCGAGTACCACACCCTGAACCGGGCCGACATCCCGGCGTCCGACGACCCGGACCAGCTGCTGGTCATCGCGACCGTCGAGATCACCGACCTCAAGGCCACGGAGCAGGCGCTGGTCGAGTCCGAGGAACGCTACCGGGTGCTGGTCGAGACGGCGAAGGACGTCATCCTGCGCCATGACCTGGCCGGCAGGATCACCTTCCTGAACCGGGCCGGACGGGAGCTGCTCGGGCGGGACGAGAGCGACCTGGCCACGCTCACTGCCCAGGAACTGCTGACCGAACGGGCGTTGCCCGCCGCCCTGGACCGGGCGGCGGCGCGCCGCCGCGGCGAAGACGGGGTGCTGCTCTACGAGACGGAGTACCGCCACAAGGGCGGTCGGATCGTCCCGGTCGAGGTGAGTTCGACCCTGCTGCCGGCCGCCCTCGGCGGCACCGGCGAGCCGCAGGTGCTGCTCGTGGCCCGCGACATCTCCATCCGTCGGCGGCTGCAGGCGGAGCAGGATCGCCTCGCCGGCCGCCTGCGCGACGCCCACAAGAACGAGTCCCTGGGCGTGCTCGCCGGCGGCATCGCCCACGACTTCAACAACCTGCTGGTCACGATCCTGGGCAACGCCGAGATGCTGCGTGCCGACGTGGGCGATGGCGCCGGGGCCCCGAACATCGACGCGATCATCGGGGCCGGCCGGCAGGCGGCGGAACTCTGCCGGCAGATGGTCGCCTATGCCGGCACCGCGCCGACCGAAGCCGGGCCGGGCGACCTGTCCGAGATCATCGGGGGTACGCGGGGGCTGCTGGCGGCGACCGTGTCCGGGGGCGCCCATCTGGGGTTCGAACTGGATGCGGACCTGCCGGCGGTGGCGGTCGAGGCCGCCCGCTTCCGGCAGGCGGTGCTGAACCTGGTGACCAACGCCAACGAGGCCCTCGGCACCGAGGGCGGCGAGATCGTCGTGCGCACGGGAATGCGGGATCCGTCCGGGGCCGAACCGGCCGG
>JAGRNP010000155.1 GCA_020440705.1 bacterium
CGTGGCCCGCGACCCCGTCCTGGGCCGGACGCTCTGGACCCTGCCCCTCAAATCGGTCCGCTGCACCATCCGCATCGCACCGTGGGACCCGACGATCGTCCTGCTGAACGCCCCCATCGGCGAACGCCACTACCAGCCCCTGCAGGCCCGCGACCGGGCGACCGGCGAGCTGCTGTGGTGGGTCGAGCCCGACACCGACCAGCTCGTGCGCGCCCTCGGCGACGAGGTCATGGAGGGCTACCCCATGGGCTGCTGCGCCTTCGACTTCGGCGACATCGACGGCGACGGCGCCCTTGAGATCGTGGCCGTGTTCCGGCACAGCCGCAACTATCCCGCCGCCGTGTGCCTGGTGAACCGGGACGGCCGGCGCCTGCGCCAGTACGCCAACCGGGGCCACCTGATGGCGGTCGCGGTCGCGGACATCGACGGCGACGGCAAGGACGAGGCCCTCGCCACCGGCGTCAACAACGCGCCGGCCTACAACGGCCCTACGGTCATCGCCCTGGACGACACCTACTGGTCCGGCGCCTCCGTCGACTCCCTGTGCAATCCCGGCTGCAGCGAGCCGGATTCGTCGCTCGCGCGGGTCGTGTTCGGCACCATGCCGGAAGAGTACCAGGCCGTGATGGGGTCGCTGCGGATCTCGGGGAACGGATTCCAGGTCGTGTCGGGACCGGACGGCGTATCCCGCATCGCGCTGCAGACCTACTCCGGCCGCCAGGGCACCGACATGAACATCGTCTTCGACAATCGGTTCAACCCGCTGTCGGCGGACATCAGCGACACCTACCGGGGCGTCCTCCTGGCGGCGGGCGCCGACTCGCTGCTCGACTCCGGCCCGGCGAACGAAGCCTGGCGCGAGGCCTGGGTCGCAGGGGCCGGGCGCTTCGGAGCCGGGACCATGGGCGCAGGGCGCTAGGCCCCGACCGTCGCCCCGACCTCCTCCGCGAACAGCTGATACGCCCACAGCACCATCTCCCGATCCCGCGGCGACAGCCCGAGTTCGCTCGCCGCCTGCAGCGCGTCGGCGGCCAGGTCGGGACGGTTCATGCGCACCAGGGTCAGGTGGAAGAGTCGCATCCAGGCGGCGCGCTCGCGGGGGTGGGCCCGAGCCGTCTCGAGCAGGCGGCGGCGGGCGCCGTCCAGGTCGCCCGCGTCGATCAGGGCGTCGGCGGCGTCGAGGTCGGCCAGGTAGCGACTGCCCGAATGTTCCAGGTCGAGCAGTTCGCGCACGTGTTCGCTCGCCGCGCCGGTCGCGTTTGGCATCAGCACCACGGCGCACACCGCCACGCAGGGGAACCCGAGGAGGAGGAAGGGCAGGTTCGGCTCCGACGCCCGCGCGATGGTGAAGCCGGTCGCGGCGACCAGCGGGATGCAGATGCCCAGCCTGATGACGAGGTCGCGTCGCGTGTCGCTCATGGTGTCGTCCTGTCGGTCGGTCGGTGGACCCCGGGCACGGGAACTGCTCCCCATGCGGGAACGGGCGACAGGCGAATCAGGCCAGGAGCCCCCACAAGCGGCGAATTTCGCGAGAATCGCCCAACCGGAGGACTCGAAGGCCGGCCCCTCATCTTGCACCTCGCCACGAAAACCGGGTCCGGATCGTTGCTCCCTGCATGATCCGTCGCCGGCCCCCGCGAAACCCCCGACCCCGACCGGGGACGACGATCCCGCATGAGATGGACCGAGGAGCGATGGGAGTTGCGCCCAAACAGCGCAGGGCAAGGACCATGCCCCGGGCAGGTCAGTCGTCGCGCGCCGCTGCGCCCAGTGCGCTCTCCACCCGCCGATCCGGCACCAGCCAGATCAACGCCACCAGCACGTACATCGCCACCGAGATCCACGCGTTGACGAACGCCGCCGCGATCCCCACCACGTAGAGCACCTGCGAGAGCCGCCCCTTGCGGTCGTCCCCCACGGCGCGCTTCAGCAGCGAGTCCGGACCCTGCGCCGCGATGATCCGCTGCTGCAGGATGAAGTAGGCCAGCCCCGCCATCAGCATCACGCCGCCGTAGGTCGCCGCCGGCACCGCCGCGAAGCCGCTGCCCCCCAGCCACCCGGTCGCCGCCGGCACCAGCGACAGCCAGAACAGCAGGTGCAGGTTCGCCCACAGGATGCCGCCGGTGACCCGGTCGGCCGTGTGCAGCATGTGGTGGTGGTTGTTCCAGTAGATCCCCAGGTACACGAAGCTGAGGACGTACGCCGAGAGCCCCGGCAGCACCTCGCGCAGCGCCGCGAAGTCATCGCCCGCGCCGACCTTCAACTCGAAGACCATGATCGTGATGAGGATGGCGATGACGCCGTCGCTGAAGGCTTCGAGGCGGGTGGTGCGCATGGGGCTCCTGGGTGGGCGGCGCGAAGGCCGCTTCGGATCTTCGCGGCCGGACCGCCCGGCCCGGCCCGCGGGACTACTTCGCCGGCAACGACCCCGCGAAGGCGAGGCCCATCTGAACCCACTTCGCCAGCTGCGCCTTCGTGCGCGTGCCCTCGTTCGCCACGAAGACGAACCCCTTCATGGGCTTGCCGGTGAAGTCCATGGGCCGGGCGTGCTTGTGGGCGAGGGCCTTGTCGTGCTGGTCGGGCCCGACGCGGACCATGAGGCCGTTCTTCGCGTCGGCCCCGCAGAACATGTTCCCGCGGTAGAGGAAGCACACGCCCCCGAACATCTTCTTCTCGGCGACCTGCCTGGGCCGGACCGCCTTGCCGCCCACCTCGAGGCCGTCGGCGACGAGGGCGCGGATGCGGGCGTTGAGGTTCTCGTCGAGGGGCATGGGGGCTCCATGGGACCTGTGGGTGAAGCCAGGTTCAGAAACTGCACAGACTATCTCCGAAATCCCGGCCCAATGAAAGCGGGATGATGCTGTTTGACGCCACAGACCGAGACGTCACGCACGGCCAACTCTTGAGAAAACGCGAGCTCACATGTTCTGAAAGCAGGAAGGGTCAAACCCGCCACAACTCCGAGGAGGCAGCATGGACTCCAGTCCCCCCCCGACAACTCCGACCACGGCAGGAGACGCGGACGCACCACGGGCGACTCCCATGGCTGACGGTCTGTACCTCTTCATCTCCATCGATCTGGTCAACTCCACGGTCTTCAAGACCCGCGAGGAGATTTGGCCGCAGGTTCTCAGCTATTTCTATCGCCTGACCCGTCGTGAGATCGGCGAGAACATCGAGAGAGTCCGCGTGTGGAAGTATGTGGGTGACGAAGTCCTATTCTACCTGCGGCTCGAACGACTCGACGATGTCTGCGCCATGTTCGAGAAGGTGGCCGGGATCGCTCAGTCGATTACCCGGCAACTGAACAACGTGTTCCCCGTGACCGAGAACGTGCTCTTCGTGAAGACCACCATGTGGAGCGCCGTCTGCGAACACCTTCCCGCGAAGGAAGTCCGTGCTGGTGATCACCAGCGAAAGAACCTGATCATTCAGGTTGAAGGGCTCGCCTGGAACGAGGTCGAGACCTCGATCGATTTCGTCGGGCCGGACATCGACATCGGGTTCCGCGTCGCCCGATTCGCCCACAAACGCCTGATCACCCTTTCGGCCGACCTGGCGGCCCTGGCGTTCCATCATGGCGCCGGCCCAGTTTGCGATCACATCCGCATCGTCTCGTACGAACAGCTCAAAGGCGTCTGGCAGGACCGGCACTACCCGATCGTCTGGTACTACGACGCGGCCTGGAAGGAGATCCACAATGCCTTCCTCTACGACGACCGCTTCGACAACGCACTCGTGGCCAGGATGTACCCAGACCCCGACGCGCAGGTGGAATCGCCGGCAACGATCCTGCAAGTCCTGACCGAGGCGGGCCAGGCGGACAGCTACCATCGCTCCCTCGCCATCCTCAAAGAGCCCCCCACGAAAGCGGTGATCGAGACAATCGTCCCGATCCGCGAGAAATGCTCGGAGGTGCACTGCGTCGCCATCTGCTTCGACGACAAAGGCCGCATTCTGCTTGGAAAGCGACCGGCCACGAAGAAGTTTTTGGCCGGAGCCTGGGAGTTCGGTTGCTCACAATTGCGGTTCGGGCAGGACTTCGGCGAATGCCTTGCCGAAGCCTATCTGGGAGACTTCGGTGCCGAGTTGGGGCGTGTCTGGCCGGATCCGGTGCGAACCTATGTCGTGGAGAAGGGCGAACGTGTCATCCCGGGGCTCATGTTCGTCGCCGAAGTCGTGAATCCGGGGGAGATCGAGCAGGCCTTCGACCGGCGGAAACATACGGAAATCAAGTGGTTCGACCCAGGCGAACTGGAGGGAATCGATCCTGCCGCATACGTGCCCGACTTCCAGGATTCGGTGCGTGCGGCCGTGGCTTTGTATCGGGGAGAGGAGCCTGTGCTGCGGGGCCCGGTCGAGCCCTAGTCGTCGACCCAGACGACCTTGATGAAGTCGCGCGTCGAGAACGACCGCACGTCGCCCTTGGCGACGTCTTCGGCGTCCAATAGCCACTGCGGCTCGGGGTGCCACTGGTTCGATCCGAACCAGATGCGCCGGGGAATGATCTTCCGCTCGGCCACCTCGCCGCGCCAGTTCCTGTAGACGACCAGAAGCTGCGTCTTGCCATCGGCGGCAAGACCGAAAGCCGGCAAGGCATCGGCTTCAGGGAGACTCACGGTCTTGGGATCGAGTTGAGCCAACCTGCCAGCTCCTTCTGACTCATACGTTGTACAAGGATCGCGCATCAAACTACCACACGGCCGGCCCAGGTTCAAATCGAACCTGTTGTTCTCGTGAATCAAACGGAATTCCTGCGGGTTTCACCCCATTCCCACCTTGGCCCCCCCACCCCATCTCGGCTACGATCCCCCGGGGATCCCAGCACGCCCACCGCACCACACCTCGCCCAACACGTTCGACCGGAATCGTCCCGGGGGAGGATCATCATGTCGTCGCGCTTCGTTCGCCACTCGGCCGGAACCTGCTTCGTCATCGCCGCCATCGTCCTGCTCGCCGCCGCGCCCACCGCCCAGGCCAAGCTCAGCCGAGACCGCGCGAAGGCCACGTTCGACGAGTTCAACGCCCAGCCGCGCGGCGTGCGCCCCGAGTTCCTGGCCTACCCGAACTACACGCTCCTGCTCGGCGAGCAGGACTACGTGTGCCACATCCCCCGGGCCCTGCGGCGCCTCGGAGCCGCCGGCGAGACGTTCCGCCTGCGCAAGCTGCGCGTCAAGCACACCTACGTCGAACTCGAGGTCGAGACCCTCGGCAAGACCCGCCTGAAGATCGTCCTGCGCGACCGCAGCTTCCTGCGGCAGGAGTTCCTCGACGACGGCGTCGCGACGTTCCTCAACGAGGTGTTCGACTTCGGTCCCCCGCCGCCGTCGCGGGGCTACGTCGGGAACAGCGAAAGCCGGCTGGTGCACTTCGGCGTCTGCAACCACCTGCCCGCGAGCGCGTTGCGCGTGCCCTTCGCGACCCACGCGGAGGCCGCGGCCGCCGGCTACCGCGACTGCCCCGTGTGCTTCACCGACCTCGAGATCCTGCCCTTCCCCAACTACGTGAGCCACCGCACGTCGGGACTGACCGAGGCCCACGCCTTCGAACTCGTGTACCCCCGCGTCGAGGACGCCGCGCTCCAGGCGCGCCTCGACGGCCTGGGCCGGACCGTGCTCGACGGCTGGCCCCTCGAACCGGCCGGCTTCGACTACGAGTTCCGCATCGTGCACGCGGACATGCCCCTGGCCGCCTCGTTCCGCACCGGCATCGTCATCGTGTCGGACATGCTGCTGGCGGCCGCCGAGTCGGACGAGGAGATCCTGCTCGTGTTGGCCCACGAGATCGCCCACTGCGAGCTGCACCTGCCGCCCCGCTCGCCGTTCGAAAGCGTGCAGTTCGGCCCCCTGCTGGCCGAGAAGTGGTACACGGCGTTCCACAACTGGAACAACTTCCTGCAGATGTCGGCCGACCTGGTCGCGCTCTACTGGTTCCAGGTGCAGCCGGAGGGAGCGTGGGACATCGACCGCGCCCGCGCCGCCCTGGCCAAGGTGCAGTTCGCGACCGGCGAGACCGACCGCATCTCGGGCGAGGGCGGCCGGCCGTGGGGCCTGCACGACCGCCTGCAGCTCTTCAACAGCGCCTCGTTCCGGCCCGGCAACGGCCGGTCGGTCACCGTGGGCTACGACGGCGAGGAGGACGTCCGCTACGTGGCCCGCCTGCTGGGCCTGCTCCGCATCGGCGACAGCACGAAGGTGCTGGCCGTCATCCTGCTCGAGACGACCGACTACACCGACGAGGCCACGGTCGTCTCCGAGCCCTTCCGCACGAACGGCTACCTGCGCGACGCCGACGGGACCGAGCGCCAGTTCACCATCAGCGCCTACCTGGCGCGCCCCAACTACGCGACGGTCGTGATCGGCACCATGGAGTTCGAGAACGCGTTCCACAAGTTCCGCACGGGCGCGACGGAAGGCGTCGTGCTGCATGGATTGCGGGGCGTGAAGAACTGGCGGGTCGAGGCCGTGGGCGGGGACTAGGCGCGTGAGGTGTGCCCTCGCGGTGACGGCGCGCCGTGCGCGGGGCGCGCCGTCACCGGATGGGGTTATCCCTGCAGCATCTCCGGCGCATACGTGAACAGCGACAGCACGCCCCCCTGCGGATCCTGGATCACGCTGAACCGCCCCGTGTGCGGGATGTCCGTGGGCGGCATGATGATCGTGGCGCCCAGCTCGGCGGCCCTGGCCTGGGCGGCGTCCACGTCGGGTACGGTGACGTAGCTGAGCCAGTAGGGCGGGGCGCCGTGGGCGCGGGCCTCGTCGGGGAGGTCCATGATGCCGCCGTGGTGGACGCCGTTCAGCTCGAAGAAGTGGTAGGGGACCTCGCAGTCGCCGACCGGGATGTCCGCCGTCCCGATGTTCCACCCGAACAGCTTCGCGTAGAACTCGGCGGCCCCGGCGGCGTCGGTGGTCATGCACTCGTTCCAGCAGAAGACGCCGGGGGTGCCCTTGGGCGGATCGGCTGGGGCGTCGTCCTTGGAGTGCCACATGCAGAAGTGGGCGCCCTGGGGGTCGCGCATCATGGTGAATGAGCCGGGACCGACATCCTGGGGGCCGAAGAGGATGGTGGCGCCGTGCTGCGCGGCGACCTCGCCGCTGGCCGCGAGATCGTCGCTGAAGATGTAGGGCAGCCAGTGGGTGGGATGGCCCTCGCCCGGATCGTGCTGGACCATGCCGCCGACGGGGCGCTCGCCGGCGTGGATCATGTGGTACGGGTGCGTGCCGGTGTCGACCTGTTTGACTTCCCAGCCGAGGAGTTTGGTGTAGAAGGCGATGGAGGCGGCGAGGTCGGTGGTGACCAGGTCGTACCAGCAGAAGAGGCCGTGGTGGG
>JAGRNP010000156.1 GCA_020440705.1 bacterium
ACCGGGGTGTGTGGTAACCAACCCACGGATACTAGCTTGATACACCGTCGAAACTCACTCACCCGATCCAATAGCAAGGGGCCCGGCAACGCCGGACCCCAACACATCAGCCTAAGAGCCGTTCCATACTAGCGGAAGAGGGCCTTCACCCCGCCCCAGCTCGCCGCCTCGCTGGCCACCACACCCGAGGTGAGATTGCCGCGCAGCTCGCCGCCGGGGTAGACGTCGCTGTGGATCATCACGAAGACGAGGCCGGCCTCGAGCTGGGCCAGGTCGAAGGCGTCGAGCTCCCAGACGCCGATCTTGGGCAGGCCCAGATTCAGGGTGAGCAGGCGCGGACCGGGCGAGCCCGGTTCGGCGTAGTGGAAGTGGGCCCCGGTCTCGACCCCGGAGAGATCCTGGAAATCGACGTCGTAGGCCACGGCTGTCTTCTCGTCGTTGAGGATGAGGGTCGCGGTGCCCAGGCCGTTGGAAGCCGTGCCGGCGGTGGCGCCGTCGAGCTGGGTGATGTAGACGGTCTCGGCGGCCGCGGCCCCGACGCAGAGCGTCAGGACGGCCAGGAACGCGGCGGGAGCGGGCACGGAACGCATGGGCGAAGCCTCCGGTTCGGGAGCGGGACGTGTCTCCTGAACCTACGTCCGCCCGGACCGAACCGCCACCGCCCGGGACACCGGGTCTTGCATCCCGGTCGGGATAGTGGTCTATTGTCATCCTGTTTTACGGATCCGCCTTCGTCCCGACCCGGGAGGACCCCCGCGTGAATCCCCGCCGCCTCGCGCCCCTGATCCGCCTGCGGTTTGCGCTCACGTCGCGCAGCCGCGCCGCGGCCGGCATCGCCCGGGACGCCGCCCGCTACGAGTCCCTCGCCGCCGACCTGTCGGCCGGGGCCGGCGCCCGCCCCATCTTCGTGCCCGCCATGGTCGGCGTCGACGAGGACATGCGCCGCTGGTCGTACTGGATGCTGCTGGCCCACAACGCCATCGTCAACCGGGGCATCACCGCGGTCACGGTGGCCCTGGCCGAAGGGCGCGAACCCGACGGCGCGGCCCTGATCGACCCGAAACGAGACGTGCTGCCGGGACCCGAAGTCGGCCCGGAGCAGCTCGACGTGTTCCGCGATTCGGTGGCCGGACACCTGGCGGCCGTCGCCGGCCTCGACCGCCTGCGCGGCACGGCGACCCGCCCCCACCCCCTGTTCGGCGACTTCGACGCCCACAAGTGGCACTGCATGTTCGGCTTCCATCTCAAGGTGCACATGAAGCAGGCGCACCTGGTGGCGCGGGGGGCGCGGGAAGCGCGTCCGGACTAGCCGCCGCCGGGGCATCGCCCCTCATCGCGGTTCGGTTTTCGCCGGACCGGTCGGGAACCTATCTTGGGGCGACGATGAATTCCCCGAAAGGAGCCCCGATGCCCGCCCACGCCCCGACGATCCTGATCAACCTCATCAGCGACCGACCCGCCCACATCGCCAAGGCCCTGCGCTTCGGCCGCAAGTTCCTCGCCGACGGCACGAGCGTGATCCTCTCGGTGAACATCGACGCCGTCGTGCTCGTCGATCCGGAACGCGACGCGGGCAGGTGCCCCGTGACCGGCAAGCCGCTGACGGACCTGCTGCGGGCCTTCGCCGCCGAGGGCGGCCGCGTGCTCGTGGGCCGGGAATGCCTGGGCCTGATCGGCCGCGGCCCGGAGGACCTGCCCGCCGGCTGCGAGATCGCGGCCTTCCCCCTCATGGCCGAGATCTTCGCCACACCCGATCTCAAGACCATCACCTGGTGACCCGCCGACGCAGAACCGCCCCCTCCGGGGAGGGGGCGGTTCCGTGAGCGGACTCTCCGCAGCCGCTGCCGGATCGGGGCTGCGTCGTCCAGTTGCTACTTCACGAGCTGCATCTTCTCGGTCGCGGAGAATCCGTCGCCGGTCACACGGTAGAAGTAGGTGCCGCTGGCCAGGCCCTCGCCGTTGAAGTTGATGGCGTGGTCCTTGGCCTCCAGCTGGCCCTTGAACGGCTGGGCGACCTTGTGGCCGCGCAGGTCGAAGACCTCGACCGTCACCTCGCCGGCGCGGGGCACGGCGAAGCGGATCATGGTCGCGGGGTTGAAGGGGTTGGGGTAGTTGCTCAGCTTGATCTCCCGCACCGGCACGTCCGCGGCCGGCGAGGCCGGCAGCGAGTAGTCGGTGTTCTGGGGATCGAAGTTGGTCCAGTAGGCGGTCCACTGGCGGTTCATCGGCAGATCCGGATCGAACGCGCCGCGGTAGGTCACCTGCTGGAAGTAGGGGTCGGCGAGGTAGCTGTCGGTCCACTGGGCCGTGCCGATGAGCGGCGAGCCGGCCTGCGGGATCGGCTGGGGATCGTTCAGGTCGATGGACGCGCCCAGGCCCACCAGGGTGTGGCTGCGCGGGATCGAGTCCTCGTTGGCGCGGGCCATGAACCAGCTGCCCACCATCGGCCAGCGCACGGCGTCGTGGATGCAGTTGGTGCCGATCTCGACGTGTCCGGTGACCTCGTTGTCATAGAAGCGGAGCGAGTCGGTCGCGGCGGCCTGGCGGCTGCCTTCACGCACGGACATGCCACGGGGGTAGCCGGCGATGACCGAGTTGAAGATGCTGATGCGGCTGTTCTTGCGCAGCACGCCGGAGTACTCGTAGGTGTGCCCCACGGGCAGCGCGCCCACGTACTCGGGGCCGACCAGGGTGACGTTGCTGTAGATCGGCTGGGTCAGCGGCATGTCGTAGCTGCTGCTGCCGTCGTTGTCCGACTCGAAGCCGTTGCTCTGGCCGGTGGGGTCCGAGTAGTCCGGATCGCGCAGACCGAAGAGGAACTGGCACTTGCCGCGGAAGCCGAAGTCGGTGTCGAACTCGTCGTCGGTGCCGCCCATGGCGACCAGGTGGTGCAGGTCGACGGTGCCGCCGAAGCACTCGTAGCTGTCGTCGAAGCTGTAGCTGACCTGGACGTGGTGGATCTCCGTGCCGGAGCCGACCGCGCCGAGGGTCAGGCCGTTGATCTCGTTGTTCAGCTGGAAGCGGTAGCCGGGGAACTCGATGCGGCAGTACTTGAAGACGCCGCTGTTGTCACTGTCGTCGTTGCCGCCGAAGGTGCCCTCGATGATGCCGCCCTCGATGACGGGATCGACCTTGTTCACGGTGGCGTTGCCCAGGATCACGACGCCGCCCCAGTCGCCGGGGAAGCGGTTGCCGGGGGCCTCGCTCGAGGTGAAGATGACCGGGTTGAACTTCTCGCCCGTGGCGTAGATCTTGCCGCTCGGCTTGATCACCAGGGTGGCCGCGGGGACGCCCTGGATGATGGTGCCGGCCGGGATGTGGATCTCGGCGCCGGGCTCGACGTAGTAGAGGCCGTGCAGGGTGTACAGGGTGTCGGGGCTGAGGGTGCGGATGCCGGTCTGGTTGAACGGCGCGAGGGGATCGACATCGATGGTGCCGAGATCCGCCGTGCCGACGTAGGCATGGGCGGGAGCGACGGCAGCCATGGCGATCAACCCGAGCAGGAGCGTAATCGCAGACTTCTTCATGGATGAATACCTCTCCGTTTTCCTTGCGAGTTCTTGGGGAGGCGGTCTCCCCCATCGGCAGACCGCCTCCGGAGCCTTTTCACCGCGCCCGGGGACGCGCATGGATTCCCGTGTCAAGTGCGGACCAATGCTTCGTGGAAAGGGCTCGCGCGGTGTCCGATCGGCAGGGAGGGTCGACCCCGCGGGCGGCGCAGCCTACGCCGTGATCCTCGGGCCGGATCCCATCCCCGTGAGCCCAATCGGTCACCTGAAACCGCCGGAAGGGAGGTCAGTCGCGTCAGGGGCCTCTTCCATGTCCATGAGTGGGCCCGGTGCGGCATTGCCTCGACTCCAGCGATGACGAGCAGATGGTAGCCAGCGATTGTTGCGGTCGGATGAGGGGCGAATTCAGTGTCGGTCAGGATCGTGTGAGCGGAATGTAAGGGGCGCCGAGGCCCCTTTTTCAGAACCTGGCCGACAGGGAAAGCGAGTATTCGGTGCCCTCGGTGAAACGCGAGTACTCGTAGGGGTTTGCCTCGGTGCCGCTGGTCAGGACCGTGTCCTCGGCCAGGATGTCCTTGACCGCGGCCTTCAGCTTGTAGCGCGAGCCGAAGCGCTGGGTGATGACCAGGTCGAGCTTGTTGCGCGGCTCGAGGTACACGTAGAGGAAGCGGAAGTCGGCGATCTTGTTCAGGCGGCGACCGACCTTGTTGAAGAGCAGGTTGACGTTCGTGCGCCCGCTGTCCGTGGCGAACATCAGGCCCAGGTTCACCGTCCAGGGCGCCTGGCCGTGCATGGTGCGCACGGTCTCCTCGCGCGTGGTCGGATCGAAGAACGGGACCTCGGACCAGATGCGCGTGTAGTTGGCCGACACGGTGAAGTTGTCGGTCCAGACCGAGTAGTCGAGCTTCCTGCGGACCTCGAGCTCGTAGCCCCAGTTCTTCGCTTCCGGAGCATTGGCCCAACTCGCCACGGCCCGTTCGGGCGCCATGTAGAGCGTGTCCTCGATGGCATTCCTGATGTCCTTGTAGAAGACGCTCGCCGCCAGCACCTCGCCGAAGTCGGGGAAGTGTTCGAAGCGGATGTCGTAGTTGTCGATCTCGGCCCGCTCGAGGTTCGGGTTGCCGAGCTCGTTCTGGAAGGTCTTGAAGTTGCGCCGGTTCACGGGCGCCAGCTCGCGGAACTCGGGCCGGTTGACCGCCTTGTAGTAGCCCAGGCGCACGTTCGTCTGCTCGTCGTAGAACCAGGTGAACGAGACCGAGGGCAGCACGTCCTTCACGTCGATGCGGGCCGTGTCGCGCAGCGCCGGCAGCGAGCGCCGCTGCTGGGTCTCGACGAACTGGTCCGAGTCCTCGATGCGGAAACCGCCGGCGATCCGGAAGTCCTCCTGCCACACCGAGAACGGCACGTCGCCCATGGCGTACCACGCGGTCAGGTCGTGGTAGGCCTGGTAGATGCCGCTGTTGATGTCGTCCTGGGCGAACTCCCAGCCCCGGCCGCGACGGGGGTCGCTCACCTCGTTGTAGTTCCCGGCCGCGAAGATCGAGTCCGGTGGCAGGTACTTCAGGGCGCCGTTCGTGAAGAAGGACGGCGTGGTGTACCAGGCCTCGACGTCGAAATAGCGCTCGCGGCGGTCGTGCTGGAAGCCCGCCTTGAACTCCGGCGCATACTTCTTCTCGAACTCGTCCTCGGCGGGCGACCAGGCGACGTTCACGCCCCAGCCGCGGCGGTACTCGTCGAGCCAGGTCCAGGTGCGCATGTTCTCGTCCATGCGCGGCCCCTGTTCGTCGGAGAGGTTGTAGCCGAGATAGCGGCGGTCCGGCTCGACGGCGTGGGACTCGCCGTAGGTGACCAGCCAGTCCAGGTCGAAACCGTAGCCCGGGCCGGGCAGGTGGTGCTTGCCGTCGAGCTTGTCGACGAACTGGTAGCGCTCCTGCCATTCGAGGGTCTCCCAGGAGAAGTCCTTGCTGTCGTCGCGGCCCGCCAGGCGGGTCACCGCGCTGGTGCCGTCGCGGTTGTAGGTGTTCGTCAGGCCGATCCGGTGGCGCCCCTTGCGCCAGAACAGGTTGGCCAGACCGCCCCACGTCGCCTGCATGTGGGACGTCTCCCCCTCGGCATTGATCTCCAGGCCCCCGGCTTCCGGGTCGGGGACGCGCTGCTCGTTCTCCTCGGTGAACTCGTACTTGTTGCGGTAGGACAGGGCGCCCATGTAGCCCAGATGACCGCCGAGCAGATTCAGCCGATTGCCGTGGGACAGGCTGAAGTTGTAGCGCGGCGGCGCCTTGCGTTCGGTCGAGGTCCAGTTGTTGGGCAGGGCCCGGGCCAGCTCCTGGTTCCGCGTGCCGTAACCCGGCACCTGGACGCTGTTCTCCAGCTGCTCCGCGGGGAACTCGCGGTTGCCGCTGTCGATGCCCAGCCAGTCCTTGCTGCCCTCGGCCGAATCGTAGCGGAAGGCCTCGCCGGTGGTGCCCCCGGTGTAGGCCGACGACACGCTCACCGACGTCGTCGACTCCTCGGGAAACTCGAGGGTGGTGATGCGCACCAGCCCGCCGGCGAAATCGCCGGGCAGGTCGGGCGTGGCCGACTTGATCACCGTGACGTTGGCCAGCAGGTTCGCCGGCACCATGTCGAAGTTGAAGCTCTTGCGGTCCTTGTCGACGTTCGTGCCGCTCATGGTGACGCCGTTGACCTCGGTCACGTTGTAGCGGTCGGTGACGCCGCGCACGAACACGTACTTGCCCTCGTTGACGGTCAGGCCGGGCGCGCGCTTGAGGGCGTCGCCGCTCGTGCCGTCCGGGGAGCGGGAGATCTGGGCCGCGCTGATGGCGTCGCCGATGACGACCGACTGCTTCCGGCTGGAGAGCAGCGCGCTGTCGGTGTTGAGCACGCGGGCGCCCGAGATGACCATGTCGTCGGTCTCGTGGGCGCGGTAGCTCTCGAGGGTGACGCGGACCTCGGTCGTCTCGCCGGCGACGACGACGACGCCGCCGACGAAGCGCGTGTTGTAGCCCATGTAGGTGGCGCGCAGGTCGTACTTCGCCGGACGCAGGTCCGTCAGTTCGAAGCCGCCCTCGATGTCGGTCATGGCCTTCTCGCCGACCCCGACCAGGACCACGTCGACCCCGATGAGCGCCTCGCCGGATTCAGCATCGACGACCACGCCGTGGACGGCCCCGCGCTCGGCGGCGGCGGCGACGCCGGCCCCCAAGAAGGCGGCGACGAGAAGCAGGGGAACGAGCCGGCTGGGGGCGATCAGGCGCATGCATCCCGTCCTTGACGCACGGAGGAGGCGGACGGGCCGGGCGCCCGTCACGACGGGGGCACGATAGGAGCCGGCGGTGAGGATCCGGTTAAGGGGCGATGAGGATGGGGTAAAAAGGCGCCGGGAGCCACCCTGACCGGCGGCTCCCGACACCGTTCGATCTCAGACGAGGGCGCGCACCTTCTCGAGCAGGTCCTGGGGATCGCGCTCGCCGCCCGGGCCCACCGACTCGGACCACAGCACGCGTCCGTCCTTGCCGATCAGCACGGTGGCGCGGTCGGAAATGCCGGCGTCCTCGAGCCAGAGGCCGTAGGCGCGGGCCACCTC
>JAGRNP010000157.1 GCA_020440705.1 bacterium
GCGGGGCCGGAACATGTGCAGATCGAGGACGCCGTCGATGGGCAGGGGCTCGGCCCCGACGGCGTCGGGGTCGGTCGGCCCGTCGTGCGGATCGGGCGGGCGGTGCGGGTCGTGCGCCATGGCGGTCTCCGGGGGTGCGCGGACGGGGCCTGCCCCCATTACACACCATCTCCGCCCGTGGTGCCACCTTCCGCTGCCGGTCGCTCCGCGCCGACGGCGCCCCGCGCCAGCCGGACCACCCGCGCCCGCAGCCGAAAGCCGGCGAGGACCAGGGCCGCCACGCCGACACCCCAGCCCCACGCAACGGGCGCAGGCCAGCCGACGCGTTCGGCCAGATGCGCGGCGAGATGTCCCAGGCGCCACGGCACGAGCGCCCCCACGGTCACCAGGACGACAGCCCCGGTCGCCCGGTACAGGCGCACCACGGCGGCAGCGATGCGGCCCGCCGGCAAGGGCCCCGCCTCGAGGTCGGCCAGACCGACGGCGTCGGCCAGGGCCGCCAGGCCCGGGCGCAGGTCGGGCGGGGTCAGGCCGTCGCCGGCGGGAACGGGGCTCAGGAAAACATCAGCCGCCATGGCCATCCCCCGCACCGGACGACGCCACCTGGGCCGCTTCGGCCCGCAGGGCCATGAGCTCGGAGACCGTCACGAAGCGCACGCCTTCGGCCACCAGGCGCGGGATCTCCCGGGCCAGCACCGCCGCCGTGGCCGGATGCGGGTGGCCGATGCCCAGCGACGTGCCGGCCGACCGCGCGGCCTTGACCAGCCGCAGCAGGTTGGTGCGGATGGCGTCCTCGTTCTCGTTGTCGTAGTCCAGGAAGATCCGGTTGCGCGCCGCCGGAATGCCCGCCCGCACGGCCTCGGCATAGGCGACCGAGCGCGACGAGGTCAGGCTGTCCACGAAGAACAGGTCGCGTTCCGCGAGCACCGACATGAGGGCCCGCATGGTGGGCAGGTCGCTGGTGGCGGCGCTCCCCATGTGGTTGTTCACGCCGGACGCGTGGTCGAGGGTGGCCAGGGCCGCGTCGAGACGGGCGCTGACGGCAGCGGCGTCCATGCCCACGAGGATCGCGTCGGGCCCGGGATCGGTCTCGGGGTAGCCCTGGGGCTCCATGGGCAGGTGCAGCATGATCTCGCGGCGCTGCTGCGGCCAGTCGCGCGACTGCCTCCCGACGGCCACGTCGACGGGGCAGCCCGCGGCCCGGCGTCCGGCAGCCCCGTCGGTTCCCATCGCCGCCGCGGCGACGCTCTCGCGTCCCGGCGGCAGCACCAGCTCGGTGCCCTGCAGGGAGAAGTGGCGGGAGTAGGGCAGGTCGGGCAGGACCGCCATGGTGACCGGGATCGGCAGGTCGAGGATGGACAGGGCGGCCGGTGTCTTGCCGTGCCCCCAGTCGTCGATGACCAGGGCCACGACCGGTCCTTCGGCGGCGGCGAACTCGCGCCAGCGGCTCAGGCCCGGGCCGCCGCCCCAGCGCACCGGCGGCGTGCGCCCCTCCCGCACCAGCATCAGCGTGTGGGTCGGTCGCCCCGTCACCCCCACGTCGAGGCGGAGCAGGTCGGTGGCGTCGTCGGGCGCGGTGCGGGCGGCGCGCACGGCCGGATCGGGCACCCGCTCGCCCCACAGCACCTTCGCCCCCACGGGCGCCAGGGCCGCGGCGACGCGCGCCTGCACGTCCCACCAGGAGTCGACCGCGGGCACCGGCACCACCCGGCAGCGCACCAGAGCCCCGGGCCCGATGGCGGGCGCGGGCCAGTCGTGGTCGGCCGGATCCTCGGCCGGGCCGGCGCGGAAGCCCGGCAGCGCCGCCGCCAGGGCGTCGTCGACGGCCGCCTGGACGTCGGCGTAGTTGCGGTCGGCGCCGAGCCCGAGCAGGGCCGCCTTGCCCGTCCGGGACTGGGCCCAGTTCAGGAGGCCGCCCCCCACCAGCACCACGACGACGCCCGTCGCGAGCAGGGCCGTCCAGGCGATCCGGCGCCCGCCGCCGGCCCGCGACTGGCTGCGTTTCGCTTTCCGGCGGGGGTTCCTGCGGAAGATGTTCTTCAAGACGGTGCACTCCCGGGGCAGGGACGGGCCGGGAATCCCTTCCCGCGCCCGCGCCGGATCCGGCGGACGCCGGCGCCGGGCCATGTTAACCCATGGGCTGCGCCTTGGCCAGTGCGCCCGCGGGCTCCGGCAGACGAAACGGGAGGACCCTGGGGCCCTCCCGTTTCCACAGCTTCGACCGTGCCCGCCCTAGGGAGTGGGCCCGTTCGTCTGGTCCTGCTGGCCGATCATCTGGAAGTAGGGCCGCGTCACGCCACCGGAGGTGGAATCGCGGCTCACGACGTAGAACTTGATGAGGCCGTCGACGCGCAGGGTCGATTCGGACCCGCGGTCGAACAGGAAGCGCACCTCGAACTGGGCGAAGCGGGCGTTCGGGATCACGTCCGACGCGGGCGAGGTGGCCCAGGCGCCGCGCTGCTCGAACAGCTCGAAGTTGATGGACGAGATGCCCGGCACCAGCTCGCCCTGGCTGTTGGTGATGGCGTTCCCGCTGAACATCTTCTGGGCGATGTCGATCTCCTCCTCGCGGTCGAGGGTCGGGCCGACGTTGGGGAACTCCTCCTGGGTGCCCGTCTGCAGCAGGGTGATGAAATCCCGGTGCAGCATGGCCTCGTAGCCGTCGAAGTCCATGTTTTCGTAGACCTCGCGGAAATTCTCCATCAGCTGGGTCTCGGAATCGGGGAACGGCAATTCGGAGCCGCCACCTGGACCCGGCTGGTCCCCGGGACCCGGCTCGTCGGGCGAGAAGATGCATCCCGCCGGCGCGATCAGCATCAGGACGGCAGCCAGCAGCAGGAAACTCTTCGTGTTCATCGCTTTTGTCCTCCAAGAAGTCTGGGCTTCCCCGGGGTGACAGGGAATTTCAATTCAGGAAACCCGCTATTTTGAGGTTTTCTGCCTCTAATTTACCATATTATCAGGTCAATTGCTAGCAAAAGTTCCCCGCAACACCCCCATCGTGGGCAAGAGCTGACCCGTCCCGGGGTCCGATTCCCCCTGCTGGTCGCGCCACTGGTAAACATACCAAAAACTGCCCTCGAGGCGAAAGGTAATTATCGCCGAACCCCGGTAGCGGGTCGTGGACTGATCGACGTTGCTGGTCACCGTGATGTCGTAGATGACGTTCTCCCACTCGACCTCGGCCCCCGTATCCGGCGGTGCGTTGAAGTCGGCGTCCTTCATCTGGGCCGTGATGGTCACGTCGCTGTTGTAGAAGCTGTTGATGAACGCCACTTCCTTGTCGCGGTTCCAACCGTTGAACACCCCGGGAAACTGGGCCTCGGCGTCGGTGTCCGGAATGTAGATGAAGGTGTTCTGGCTGATGTTGTCCTCCCAGCCGGGGGCGTGGACCGCCTCGAGGCTCTTTTCGAGGTTCGCCCACACGTTGGCCGAGGAGGTCTTGTCGAAGTAGACCACGGTGGTGCCCGAGGCCGGCGGTTCGGCCTCGCGGGGCTCGAAGAGGCAGCCCGCCGGGGCGACCAGTCCGGCCAGGCCGACCATCAGGGCGGCGATTCGCAGGGTGCGCCTCATCTCAGAACTCCCACTTCACGTACGCGTCGGCCTCCCAGTAGTCGGCGCTGGATTCGGTCACCGCCGGGCCGAAGGCGTTGTACTTCTTGATGATCGCCGAGATCTGCATGTCGCCCACCTGCCGGTCGACCCGCGTGCCCACCCAGATCTCGCCCGAGTAGTCGGTTGTCTCGTTGGTGCTGTTGGTCGTGAAGCGCACCTGGTCGTCGCGGGTGCGGTACGTGGCGGCCTCGAGGATCACCCCCGGCACCACCCGGTACGAGAGGCCCAGGTCGAGCTTGCTGATGGTCTGGTTCAGGTCGCGGCGATAGAAGGTGCCGCCGGTGGTGCTGGTTCCGGTGGCGGTGGCGTTGAACTTCTTGTTGTAGTCGTGGCGGATCTCCACCTGCAGCCGCGAGGTCGGATTGAGGGTGACCTTCGTCGACAGGTTGCCGCGCTTGTTGTAGTTGTCGTCGCGATTGACCGATTCGAGTTCGGAGTACACGTAGTCCGTGTACTGGATGTAGACCTTGTAGACCTGCCCGAAGGTGAGCCAGTCGGACACGTACCAGGTGTAGTCGGGCGCGATCTCGTACGACGTCTTGATGTTGTTGTTGGACGACCGCGTTTCGCGGATCGAGCGGTCCTCGGAGCTGCGGAACGAGTAGAGCAGGTTCGTGGTGAACCGGTCCGGCCACCGGCGGCCGAGCTCGACGCTGAAGTCGTTCTGGTAGCGGTCCTTGTCGTTCTGGTTGTGCTCGGCCTCGGCGATGTCCTGGAAGAGCCCCTCGTAGGTGCGCAGCTTCAGCTCGGTGCCCGCGAAGAGCGGCCGGACCCACACGAACTCGAACTCCCGGGCCTTGTTGTACTGGCGGCCGCGGTTGGCGGTGGCGCCCTGGATGCGCTGGTCGTCCCAGGTCCAGCCGTAGGTGTAGATGACGGCGAGCGAGTCGACCCCCACCTTCGATCCCGCGCCCACCTCGAAGTTGTCCAGGTGGCGCTGCTTGAGGCCCTGGCCGTTGGCGGCGTAGTCGAGGTCGTCGGTGGTGCGCGAAGCCAGGGTGCGGAAGTCGATGCCCACGACCCGCAGCTGGTTCTCGAACTCGAGCGACGTGGCGTCCTTGGTTTCGAGCTCCTGCACCACCTTCAGGTCCTCGGCGATGCCGACGGTGTCGATGAGGCCCTGGGAGTTCTTGCGGAAGTCGAGGAAGCGCCGCTCGAAATTCGCGCGCGTGACGGCGACCGAGCCCTTCGTGAAGCGGCGATCGAAGTACACCCCCACGCCCAGGGTGTCGCCCTGGGTGCTCGAGGGGCCCTCCTCGAATCCGAGGGTCTTCTGGCCGGAGACGGTCCGGCCGTAGACGCGTCCCGCGAGGACGACCCCGTCGGCGATCTCCCAGCCGGTCTGCAGGCCGCCGTCGAGGGACCCCTCGCGCGCGTTGTTGGGCGTGTTCTGGTTCTCGCTGACACGGTCGTCGAACGAAGTGCCGACGCGGAAGCTGTGGATGAGGCCGCCCAGGCGGTGCTTCGTCTTCGAGGCGGCCAGCCGCAGGCTCTTGTTGTCCTGGGCGAAGAGGTTGCTGAAGCCGGCCGTGTTCACCGTCTTGTCGTGGCTCCACGACCAGTCGCCGTCGATGCGCACGACCAGCGGCAGCTGCTGGCCGAACCCGTAGTTGAAGTTGACGTTGCGTCGCTCGACGTTCTTGTCCTGCTTGCGGTACTCCTCGTAGTTCCACTTCAGGTTGTTGACGAAGTTGCCGCCGCGCATGAGGCCGACGTTGGTCATCACCTCGCCGTAGAAGGTGTTCTGCCGCACGTTGGCCTTGACGCCGGCCTTCGGTGTCACCGTGAACTTGGTGAAGAGGCCCGCCTGGCTGTAGGTCTGGACCTGGGTCCCGTCCTGCATCTGGGCGGCCTGGTTGGTGACGCTCATCAGGGCGCCGCCGACCTGGGTGGCGTCGTCGGCGACCACCGTGTCGCGCGCGGCCTCCTGCTGCGCGGCGGCCGTTCCCGCCCCCAGCACGAGCAGGGCCGCCAGGACCAGGTCCCGGCACCGCCGCACCGCGCCCCCCGCCCGGATGCCGCTCATGGCGCCCCTGCCCCGGCCAACGCGGCGGCGAGCCGCCGGTGGTCCGCCACGGCGAGCTGCTCCGGTCGCAGGTCGGCGTCGATGCCGGCCCGCGACGCCACGGCGTCGGCCGCGTCGCCGTCCAGGTTCCAGTGCTGTCTCAGCTGGTTGCGCACGGTCTTGCGCCTCTGTCCGAAGAGGGTCTTGACGGTGTGGATGAACGTCGCGAATTCGTCCGGGCCCCAGGGGCCGCCCGGCGGCGCCGCCGCCGGGACGAGCGCCACCACGGCGGAAGCCACCTCGGGCCGCGGCCAGAACACCGCGGCCGGCACCGTCCGCACGATGCGCACGTCGAAGACGGCCCCGAGCACCACCGCGAGGATGCCGAAGTCCTTGCCGCCCGGCACGGCGACGAGCCGCTCGGCGACCTCCTTCTGCACCATGAAGACGCCGCCGGCGACCTCCTGCCTGAGATCGGCCACGGCGAAGAGAACCTTACTGGTCAGCACGTACGGCAGGTTGCCCGCGATCACGGGGCGGGGCCCCGCCAGGGCCACCGTCGCCGGCCAGTCGAGGCGGGCGAGGTCGCCCTCGACGAGGCGGAAGTTGGGCCGGTCGCCGTGTTCGGCGGTGAGCAGCGCGCACAGGTTCCGGTCGACCTCGACACCGACGACCCGGGCGGCCCCGGCGAGGAGATGCGTTGTCAGCGCTCCGCCGCCGGCGCCCAGTTCGAGCACGCGGTCGCCGAGGGCGAGCACGTCCTGGGCGATGGCGCGCGCCAGGTTGCCGTCGACCAGGAAGTTCTGGCCGCGCCTCTTCACGGGCCGGATGCCGTACTCGCGCAGGAGTGTCTGTTGGCTGCGTTGCAAGTGAACTCCGGAGCGCCGTCAGGAGCCGTTCGGGTCCGCGCCGGGATCCGGTTCGGTGCCGGCGAACGGCCCGAACAGGCGGGCGAACGACCGGGTGGTCTCGCGCGCGACCACGGCGGCCGGCAGCTCCAGCAACGCGGCGACCTTGTCCAGGGTGTGCGCCATCAGGGCCGATTCGTTCCGTTGGCCCCGATGGGGAACCGGAGGCAGCCAGGGGGCGTCCGTCTCCAGCAACAGGAGTTGGACACCGGCCCGGACCACGAGTTCCGGCAACTGGCTTTTTTTATAAGTCACCGGCCCGCCGATGCCCAGCAGAAAACCGTGTTCCCGCGCCCAGTCGACCGTCGCGGCGTCGCTGCTGAAGGCGTGCAGCACGCCCCCGGCCCGCGGCGGGCCGACCGCGTCCAGATGGTCCAGGATCTCGGTCCAGGCGTCGCGGACGTGGAAGACCACGGGCAGGCCCACCCGGTCGGCCAGCTCGAGTTGGGCCGTCAGGGCCCCGTACTGGGCGGGACGGGGCGAGAGGTGGCGAAAGAAGTCGAGGCCGATCTCCCCGATGGCGACCACCTCG
>JAGRNP010000158.1 GCA_020440705.1 bacterium
CGCGCCCAAGGCGCCCTCGGGCCGTTCGGCGGCCTGGCGGGGTCGAACGATCTCCGGGTTCGAGATGGGCTTCTTCTTCACGATCTCGGTCCTGGTCGCCGCGGCGGGCATGGGCGCGGCGGTGCTGTTGGCGGTGGGTGTGAATCCCGTCAGCCTGTGGCAGCCGGAGACCTTCTTCGCCTGGCAGAACTACACCCGTCTGACCGAGAACCCGCTCAACGTCCTGGCCCTGATCGGGCTGGCGGTCGTGGTCCTGACGCTCCTGGGCAGCAGCGCCTTCGCCCGCGCCGCCGGTCGGGCCAACGCCCGCACCCGCGCCGCCGAGCGGATGCTCGATCGCGTCACGGCCCTGCGCCTGGAGAACGAGCCGGCCTGGCAGGATCCCGCCCTGAAGGACGACGACGCCGTCGCGACCTTCGCCGCGGAGACCCTCGGCGCCTGGCGCCTGCAGCACGCTCGGCAGCGGCACTTCACGGGCCTGGAGGGCGAGCTGCACCGCCTGGAGAAGGCCCTGGCCGACAACTCCCGCACCGACCTGACCGGCCGCTTCGACAACCCCGCCGCGGGCTCCCTGGCCGACCAGATGATCCGCTACTTCGACGAGCGCGAGGCCCTGTCGCGCGAGGTGGCCGAGCGCCGCGCGGGCGACGAGGCCGAAGCCACCGAGATCGAGTCGGTGCTCCACGACGCCCGCTCCGCGCAGCACGTGACCCGGCAGAACGTGACCAGCCAGGCCGAGGCCCTGCGCAAGCTCGCGGCGGCCCTGGACCTCTTCGCCGGCGACCTCGATTCGGCCCAGGCCGCGGCTCCGGTCGCCGCCATGGCCGCCTTCAAGAACGAATTCGACAAGGTGTGCCGCATGGCCGACGACGCCGGCGGCGCGGCGACGCCCACCGACGAGCTCGTGCAGCTCGTCGACCGCAGCAGCAAGCTGGCCTTCCAGATCGCCATGGAGGTGTCCCGCCTGGGCGCCCGCGGCGAACGGCTCGGTCCCATGTCGCAGGCCCTCGAGGATCTGACCACGGACTTCCGCCAGCTCACCGACAAGTTCAACGTCGACCGGGGCAAGCCGAGCCTGGGCGCAAGTCTCGAGCGGCTGGCCGGCAAGCTCGCCGACCTCGAGAAGCAGTTCGAGACCGGCGAGGATTCGCCCGCCGTGGCGGCCCGCGCCTTCGGGCCGGCGGCCGAGCAGCTCGCCGCCAACCTGGGCGACCTGGCCGCGGGCTTCGAGCCCCAGGCCGACCGCCTGACCCACCTCGGCGAGAAATTCAGCGATTTCGCGGGCACGCCGTTCGATGCGGACGACCTGTCCGGCGATCCGGACAATCCGCCGGCCGGCGTGCTGTCCCTCGAGGGCCGCATGCCCGCCATCAGCACCGGCGAAAGCATCCACCAGCCGGCCGACGTGGACCCGTTCGCCGTGACCCCGCCCAAGGTGGCCCCGCGCAGCGAGCCCGAGCCGGACCACGGCTTCACGCGCGGCTCCGGCGCCGGCGGCGACATCTTCGGCGGCGGCCTCGACCGCACGGCCATGCCCGACCTGGAGATCGAGACCTCGTTCAGCATGAGGACCGATCCGTTCGCCACCGGCGGCGACGCGACCGCCGAGCCCGACCTTTCGGGTGACGGCGAAAAGGTGTACGATCTGGAAGCGTTCGGGGCCGAATCGGTGGTGGCCGACGAGGTGCCCGTGGCGGAGACGCCGCTGGCGGCGGCGCCCGAGGTCGTTGCGGCGGCACCGGTCGCGCCGGTTGCGCCGGCCGCGCCGGTGGTTCCCGAGGAGCCGTCGGCCGAGGCCGACGCCGGTGAACACGTGCACGACCTGTCCGAGTTCGACGCGACGCCCCTGACGCTGGAAGCGGAACCCGCGTCGCGGGCCGCCGCCAGCGTCGCGCACGACACCGCCGAGAAGGTGTACGACCTGGCCGAGTTCGGTGCGGTGCGCATCGACGAGGCCGGTGGGGGTGCCGGCGACGAGGAGATCTACGAATTGGCCGAGTTCGGGGCCGTGCCCCTGGGCTGAACGGCGGGCGGGACCCGAGCGGCTCCCCGCGCGGGAGCCGGCGGACGACGATGACCGACACCATCTTGCCCGATTCCTTCGTGGGCCTCCTGGCCCGGCATCTGGCGAAGCTGCATGAGCAGCTTCGCCATTTGCATACGTCCCCGGCCGATCCGGTGCGCGATCCGGCCCGCGCCTTCGCCGCGGTCAACCGGTTGCGGGCGGCGGCGGTCGCCCTGGCGGCCCAGGACCCCGCCGGCGCAAACGTCCTGCTGCCGGAACTGCGCGGCCCCCTGGCCGAACTCGTCGCCGGTCCGGCCGACAGCCCGCTGCAGCTGCCGGGACACCTGGTCGAACCCTGCATCCAGCTGGCCGACCTGCTGGACACCGTCTTCGCGCGGGCCGACGCCGGCGTCGACCATGCGACCCTCGCCGCGGACCCGCGCTGGGAATCGGTGCTGGCCGCCTTCCTCAACGCCGGCACCATGCTGCAGGATCTGGACATCATGGAGGACCTGCTCGCGGCCTGGGGTCGCCGCTACGGCAACACCGACCTGAGCCGCTCCCAGGAGGAGGCCCTGCGCCGCCGCTGGAGCCTGCTGCGGGCCTTCGGTGACAGCCTCTTCGGCACGCCCCCGGTCGGGGCGTCCGGCCGTCACGCGGCGCCGCCCGTGTCCGGGGAAGCCGAGCGCCTGCGCGGCCGTCTGGTCGCCCTCGTGCTCGACGGCTCGTTCCGGCGCAGCCTCCTGACCGAACGCCTGCGCGAATGCGGCTGCCGGGTCGCCGAGCTCGAAGGGCCCGACGACCTGCCGGCCCTCGTCGCCGCGGCCGAGCCGCCGGCCCTGCTCCTGTGCGACAACCTCGAACCCACGCGCCACCTCGCGGCGGTGCGGGCCCGGCTCGGGCAGCTCGCGCCCGAGGATGCGCCGCCGCTCGTGCTCGTCGCCGGCGCCGGCGAGACGGCGGATCGCCTCCGGGAACGGGCACGAAGCCTCGGCGCCCGCGGCGCCTGGACCGAACCCTGGCGGGCGGCCGATCTGGCGCTCTGGCTCGATTGAGGCCTCCTGCGGGCCGATTGCGGATTGCAATATCCCTCGCGTCCTTCTTGTATCCTGCACCGCCGCGCACGGCGAGCCGGTTCCCCGTCGTGGCCGGTGATTTCCATTAAACCCTCAATTTTCCCGGAGAAATGCCGAATTCAATCTCGGCGACGGACAAGGCACGGCGTTTGCAGAAACCGGGTGAATCGTGATGTGGCACGCATCGCAGCAGCACCCTGGAAGGAGCACCCCCAATGCCTGAGTACAACGATTCGTCCAAGATCTATATCGGGGGAGAAGATCAGTTTGGACAGGTCATGACGTCCGTCGAGGCGGCCGAGTACCTGAAAATGCACGTGAAGACGGTTTGCCGTCTGGCCAAGGAAGGCAAGATTCCGGCGAAGAAGGTGGGCAGCGAATGGCGCTTCCTGCGGACCGTGCTGGACAACTGGCTGGCCGAGGCCCTGGTGTGAGCGATCATCCGGGCTCCCACGCGCACAACCGGAACTCGAAGCCAGGACGGCCCCTCGCCGTCCTGGTTTCGGGCAAGGCATGATCCATGGCAATCCGATTCCAGCCCCTCGAACTGAAGAACGACCTCTTCGGCGCCCGCCTGTGCGGCGCCTTCGGTCGCGCCGACAAGCAGACCATGCTCGACTTCGCCGCCCGCTGCGTCGACAGCGGCCGGGTGAACGTCGTCCTCGACCTCGGTGAGATGGGGGTCATCGGGGGCGGCGGCGCGCGGAGCCTGGCCGAGCTGCAGCAGCGCCTGGTCGCCGCGGGCGGCGAGGCCGTCCTGGCCGGCGCCAGCGACACGGTGCGCCAGTTCCTCGCCCCGAAGTTCGACGGCCTGCCGCTGCGGTTCTTCGTGACCGTCGCCGACGCCGACGATTTCTTCCACGCCGACAACTACGACTTCGCGGCCCGGGCCGCCGAGCTCCGGGGGCCGGCCGCCGCGCCCGCCCCCGCTGCGGAAGCCGACGCCGACCCCGACGAGGAGATCGGCGCCATCGGCCTGATGGAGGACGTGGAGGAGGACGTGGAAGCGGACGTGGCGGAGGAGGCCGCGCCCGACGTCGCCGACGATCCGTTCCGCGTGACCCCGACCACCGCCGCGCCCCGTGCGAAGGGGGCGCCCGCGGCCGCGCCGCCGGCCGAGTCCATGAACGAGGTTCTCGAGGAGTTCAACGGCAGCGAAGACGAGGACGCCGAGGAGACCGGGGCCGGACGCCGCAAGCACCACAAGTACACCTCGCTGCCCGAGGCCGTCGCGGCCCTGGGCAACTGGTCCGAGTACGGCGGGCACACCGAGTTCGCCAAGGCCCTGGGGAACCTGCTGTTCAGCCACGGCCTGGCCGACGACTCCATGCTCCTGACGGTGCAGGACGACATCCTCGTCGATGCCCACGAGGACTGGGCCCTCGACGTCGACGGCGACTTCGCCACCCAGGTGGCCGATCACGGCGCGCCGCTGACGCTGATCGACATCCACACCGACGGCCTGAGCGACCGGGAGTCGCAGCTCCTGGAGAGCTTCACGCCCGAGATCATCCTGCCCATCATGCGGGACGAGTCCCTGTCGGCGATCCTGCTGCTCAAGCGCGAGGGCGAGGAGGCCGAGTACTCGGTGGCCGAGCACTTCGCCCTCGAGCTGCTGATGCGGGTCCTCGCCGAGAACCAGAAGCAGAACGCCCTCGACGCGGCCGGACGCCGCGAGGCCGACATGAGCGGCGGCCTGAACGCGCCCGCCCCGGCGCACGCGCCGGCCCGCGCCACCGGCGGCGACACCGGCGGCGAGGACTCCCTGGCCGAGACGCTCCTCGAGCTGGCGCTCAACCTGCCCGAGGCCGACGACCGGCCGCACTTCTGGCGGCTCTTCGCGCGCCATGTGTGGCGGGTGCTGCCGGTCAGGAGCCTGGCTTTCCTGCCGCCGCGGATGCACCGCGCCCAGATCATCACGGGCGACAACGGCGAGTGGCGCCAGATGAATCTGGGCGAGAAGAAGCTGCAGCACTTCTTCCGCAGCATGGAACGTCCGGTCGAGGTGGCGTACCTGCCGACCTTCTTCAAGGAGATCAAGGCCAACCTGACCCTGACGGGCAGCCAGTGGATCGTCGGCCTGAAGTTCGACCAGGAATTCCTGGGCACGGTCTTCATCGCCATGGAGAAGGAGTTCCAGGCCGACGACCCGCGCGAGCTGCTCGAGGCCGTCTTCAAGGAGACGTCGCGCCTGCTCTCGCGCTTCGACGATTCCCACGACAACGCCGACGTGAACCTGAACCTGGTGCGCCTGCTCGTGGCGCAGCGCGACCTGCGCTGCCACGGCACCGACCAGCTCACCCAGGCCATGTGCGACGAGCTGCACAACATCGCCAGCGTGATGGGTTTCCCGCCCGAGCAGGAACGCAACCTGGTCTACGGGTGCCTGCTGCGCGACATCGGCCTGATCGCCCAGGACGACACCCTGAGCGCGACTCCCGAGAACCTCGATCCCAACCAGTGGCCGCTCTACCGCGAGCACCCGACCGAGGGCGTGAAGCTGCTGGCGGGCCTGAGCCTGCCCCAGACGATCCTCGACGTCGTGCGCTGCCACCACGAACGCTTCAACGGCGAGGGCTTCCCCATGCGCCTGGCGGGGCGCAAGATCCCCCTCGCGGCGCGCCTGGTGACCGTGGTCGAGAACTACGTGGGCATGGTCCAGGGCGTGGGCGGCCGTCCGCGCATGACCCCGGAGGCTGCGGCCCAGGTGCTGCGCGACAACCTCGGCGACCGCTACGACCCGGACATCGTCAGCCTCTTCCTCAAGGCCAAGCATGCCGAACTGGAGGATCCGGCCGACGCCGTCATGGGCCGGGGGCGGGCGCCGGCGCGGGTCTGACGACTCTCTCGACCGATTGCAGACGACCGCGGCGACCGCGGCGGGGTGCGACCCGCCGGGCGCCGCGGTACCTTTTGCGGGCGGCCGCCCGCGCCCGATTCGCGACGGGGCCGCGGCCCGACCATCCCCTCGCGAAAGGACCCTCCGTGAACGACCAGCTCCGGTCCCTGGCCCTCGTCCTGGCCTGCGGCCTCGTCGCGTCCGCGGCCCTCGCGGCACCGGCGCCCGACGGCACCATCCTGTCCCGTTCCCCCGTCGCGTTGCCCGACGACGCGCCCGCGGCGGCGCACCGGCGGGCCGAGGGGGTCCGGCTCGAGAAGCTCGTCTACGCCAGCGGCGGCTACGAGGTGGAGGCCTACCTGGCCGCGCCGGCGGAACCGGCCGGCGCACCCCTGCCCTGCATCGTCTACAACCGCGGCGGCAACCGCGACTTCGGCGGCCTGACACCCGTGCGCATGGCCTTCCTGGCCGGGGCGCTGTTGCGGCGGGGCTACGTGGTGGTGGCGTCGAACTACCGGGGCAACGGCGAGCACGGCGCGGCGCTGTACCCGCCGGAGCGCCGCTGCGCCGAGGGCGACGGGATCGGCGGCGCCGGTCGCGAGGAGTTCGGCGGCGCCGACGTCGACGATGTCCTGGCGCTGATCCCGCTGGTCGAGTCGCTGCCCGAAGTCGACGCCGAGCGCCTGGGGCTCTTCGGCTGGAGCCGCGGGGGCATGATGACCTACCTCGCCCTGCGGCGCACCGACCGCTTCCGGGCCGCGGTCGTCGGTGCGGGCGTGGCCGACCTGCGCGGCATGGGCGACGAACGTCCCGAGATGATCGAGCACGTGTACGCGGAGCTGATCCCCGGCTGGGACGACCCCGCCCGGCGCGAGAAGGAACTGGCGGACCGGTCGGCGGTGCTGTGGGCCGACCAGCTGCCGGAGTCGACGCCGATCCTGATCCTGCACGGCACCGGCGACTGGCGTGTGATGCCCCGGCAGGCCCTGGAGATGGGCACGGCCCTGCTCGCCGCGCGGCGGCCCTATCGCCTGATGATGTTCGAGGGGGGCGACCACGGCCTGAGCGAGTACCGGTACGCGGTCAACCGGGCGGTGGGGG
>JAGRNP010000159.1 GCA_020440705.1 bacterium
CGTTCGGCAGTCGCACCAAGGCCTTCCAGGATTGGGCGGAGGCGAAGGGAAAGCCGGTGCTCGACGACGACCAGGCGGCCCTGATCGAGAGCCTGAACACGTCGGTGCGGGGCCACAAACACGCCGCGGCTCTGCTAGCCGACGGCGTCGCCGAGGGCGTGATCCGCGCCGAATACTGCGGCGTGCCGTGCCAGGCGCGACTGGACTGGCTGAACCCCGAGAGCGGAATCGTCGACCTGAAGACCTGCGACAACCTCGACTGGCTCCAGATGGATGCGCGCACTTACGGCTACGCCTACCAACTGGCCTTCTACCGATCCCTGGCCGCCACGCTCACGGGCCAGCGGCTTCCCGTCTACATGATCGCCGTGGAAAAGCGCGAGCCGCTGCGCACGGGGGTCTGGCGCATGAGCGAGGAGGTCCTCGGACTCGCCCAGAAGGAGAACGAGGAGGCCATCGCGCGCCTGATCGCCTGCCGGGAGAAGGACGAGTGGCTCACGGGCTATGAGGACATCCGCACCTACGACCTGATCTGACACAGGCGGAAGCGGGCGGAATGGCGTGACGCGCTGTAGCCCAGGCGCGTCGGGACTCCCTGGGTCCGCCCGCTTCCCCGCCAACCCTGACAGAAAGGAGAAACGACCGTGAAACTCTTGCAGCAAGTCACCACAGGCCGGAGCCCGGCACCGAGGCGGGTGATGCTCTACGGCACCCATGGCATCGGCAAGTCCACGTTCGCCTCATGCGCACCGGACCCGGTGTTCATCCAGACCGAAGACGGCCTCGGCGAGATCGACTGCGCCAAGTTCCCCGTCACCACGACGTTCGATGAGGCCATGAAGGCCCTGTCGGAGCTGTACACCGACAAGCATTCCTATCGAACCGTCGTGGTCGATTCGCTGGACTGGCTGGAGCGGCTGATCTGGGCCGACGTCTGCCGTCGCCGCAACGTCGAGAGCATCGAGGACATCGGCTACGCCAAGGGCTACGTGTTCGCCCTGACGCAGTGGCGCGAGTTCCTCGACGGCCTGTCGGCACTGCGTGGCGAGAAGGGCATGACGACGATCCTGATCGCCCACGCCCGCATCGAACGCTTCGAGAACCCCGAGACGGAATCCTACGACCGCTACGTGCCGCGCCTGCATCGCCTGGCCTCCCAGGTCCTGCAGGAGTGGTGCGACGAGGTCATGTTCGCCACGTTCAAGGTCTACACCAAGCAGACCGACGAGGGCTTCGATCGCAAGCGCAACCAGGGCATCGGCACTGGCGAACGCGTTCTGCGCACCGTCGAGCGCCCTTCCCACGTGGCCAAGAACCGTCTCGCCCTTCCCGAAGAGATGCCGCTGGACTGGAAAGTCTACGCCCAGCACATCCACCCCGAACCTGTCAGCGCGCCCCAGGGCGGCAAGACCAAAGGAGCGAAGTAGCCATGGCGAACCTCAACGGATTTGATGCCGCGACCGTCGACCCCGCGACCGATTTCGAGCCGCTGCCCGCGGGCAAGTATCTCGCGGTGATCACCGACTCGGAGATGAAGCCGACCAAGGCCGGAACCGGCCACTACCTGCAGATGACGTTCCAGGTCATCGACGGCCCGTTCAAGAACCGGCTGCTGTGGTCCAGGCTCAACCTGGACAACCCGAACCGCCAGGCGGTCCAGATCGCTCAGGGCGAGCTGTCGGCCATCTGCCGGGCGGTCGGCGTGCTGCAGCCCAAGGACTCGGTCGAGCTGCACAACCTGCCTCTGCAGATCACCGTGAAGTGCAAGAAGAGGGACGACACCGGCGACGTGGTCAACGAGATCCGCGGTTACGCCGGCAAGGACGCCGCCGCGGGCATGCCCCAGCAGGAGACCTCGAGCACTCCGCCCTGGGCCCGCCGATGATCGAGGTCGAGCTCCCGTTCCCTCCGTCGGTGAACCACTACTACCGGCGGGTCGGCTCCCGGACGCTCATCAGCCGCGAGGGGCGCAGGTTCCGTGAACGGGTCTGCGCCACGCTCGCCCGCCTCGGGATCGAGCGTCTGCAAGGGCCGCTGCACCTGGAGATCGAGGTGTACCCGCCGGACCGGCAGCGCAGGGACATCGACAACGTGCAGAAGGCGCTCCTGGACGCTCTCCAGCACGGTGGTCTGTACACGGACGACAGCCAGATCAAGAAGTTGAACATCGAGATGCGCGGCCGCGTCCGCGGTGGCCGCACCCTTGTGCGCCTGGAGGAGATCCCGGATGCTTGAACTGAGGCCGTACCAGCAAGCGTCGGTGGACGCGATCTATCGGCACCTCAGAGAACGGGACGATAACCCGTGCGTCGTGATCCCCACCGGCGGAGGCAAGACGCCGGTCATGGCCACGGTCTGCCGCGACGCGGTGGGCCGGTGGGGCGGCCGGGTCCTGATCCTGGCCCACGTGAAGGAGTTGCTGGAGCAGGCGCTGGAGAAGATCCAGATCGTGGCGCCCGAGATGTGGATGAAGACCGGGCTCTACTCGGCCGGCCTGAAGAGCCGCGACACCGAGCACCCGATCATCATCGCGGGCATCCAGTCGGTGTACAAGCGGGCCTGCGAGCTCGACGCGTTCGACCTGGTGATCATCGACGAGGCTCACATGATCCCGCCCGATGGGGATGGGATGTACCGGACGTTCCTCGAGGACGCCAGGAAGGTGAACCCGAACCTGCGGGTGATCGGCCTGACCGCGACCCCGTTCCGGATGAAGAGCGGGATGATCTGCGAGCCCGGCAACGTCCTGAACGAGGTGTGCTACGAGATCGGCGTGAAGGAGTTGATCGTTCAGGGCTACCTCTGCCCGTTGGTGACCAAGGGGGCGGCCGAGCCGTTGGATACGTCGGGCCTGCACGTCCGCGCCGGCGAGTTCGTGGCCGGCGAGGCCGAGGCGTTGATGGACACCGACGAACTCGTGGAGTCGGCCTGCCGGGAGATCGTCGAACAGGCGCGGACACGCCGGTCGGTGCTCGTGTTCACCTCCGGCATCAAACACGCGGAGCACGTCGCCGCCGCCCTGGGCCGGATGGTCAGCGAGCCGGTGGCGACCGTGTTCGGAGAGACGGCGAGCGAGGAGCGCGACCAGGTCCTGGCGGACTTCAAGACGGGCCGGATCAAGTACCTGGTCAACGTCAACGTGCTGACCACGGGGTTCGACGCACCGAACATCGATTGCGTGGCCATGGTGCGACCGACGCTATCCCCGGGGCTCTACTACCAGATGGTCGGGCGAGGCTTCCGGCTCAACGAGGGGAAGGAGAACTGCCTGGTCCTGGACTTCGGCGGCAACGTGCTGCGGCACGGACCGGTCGATGCGATCCGGGTCCATGCGGTCCACCACCGGGCGGGCGGAGAAGCACCCGCCAAGCAGTGCCCCGAATGTCTGAGCCTGATCGCCACCGGGTACACTGTGTGTCCCGACTGCGGCTACGAGTTCCCGCCTCCCGAGCGGCAGCAGCACGAAGCCACCGCTTCCACCGAAGGCATCCTGTCGGGCGAAGTCACGACAGAGGTCCACGAGGTTCGCGAGGTGTTCTACAGCGTCCACACCAAGAAGGGCGCGCCCGAGGATGCACCCAAGACGCTGCGGGTCGAGTACGAGGTTGGATTCCATCGATATTTCGCCGAGTGGATCTGCTTCGAGCATGACGGCTGGGCCCGCCACAAGGCCCAGTCGTGGTGGCGGAAGAGGTCGAATGCACCGGTGCCGCTGACGGCGGCCGAGGCTGCAGCTTTGGCCCAGGATGGAGCCCTCTGCGAGACCGGCACCATCACCGTGCGGACGGTGGTTGGGGAGCAGTTCCCGCGGATCGTGGGCTACGAGCTCGGCGACCGGCCGCCGTGGCGGGAACCCGGGATGGATGATGACCTCGAGCCGGTGGGCGCGATGATCGAGGGTGGCGTGCGGGCATACGACCCGCACGATGACGACGATCTACCCTTCTGACCGTGAATCGGATGTGTATGGGCGATCCCAAGACGACAATGCTGCAGGCCGCGTTGAGGTATGCGGAGCTCGGTTACCCGGTCTTTCCGTGCGTTTCGGGCGGGAAGGCCCCCGCGACGGCTCATGGGTTCCTCGACGCCACGACGGACGCCGGCCAGATCGAAGCCTGGTGGACGGCGCGGCCGGACTCGAACATCGGCATGCCGACCGCGGGCCTCTTCGTGGTGGACGTCGACGGGGCCGACAACCCCTGGCCAAGCGGTGACCGGGAAGGGCTGACGGGCTGCCCGGTGTCGCTGACTCCCCGCGGCGGTCGGCATCACGTCTTCCGACAGCCTCAGGGCAAGGCCTGGAAAAGCACGGCAAGCCGGCTCGCGCCGAAGGTCGACACCCGGGCCAACGGCGGCTACATCGTCCTGCCGCCCTCTGTGATAGGTGGGAAACCGTACCAATGGGTCGGGGAATTCGAGATCGCTCCGGCCGATCTGCCGGAACCCCCCGCGTGGCTCGTGGCCCAGGTCGAGGGAGCGGCGGACCTCTTCGGCCAGGAGGGAGATGGAACCGCGGGGGATGGGCCGGTCGCGCCCCAGGACGCGCCCGTGACGCCCCAGTGCGCGCCGGCGGCCACCGGTGGCAACGTGATACCAGCCGGGCACCGGAACGCCACGTTGGCGCGCCTGGGCGGGGCCATGCGCCGGGTGGGGATGAGCCAGGGGGAGATTCTGGCCGCCCTGGCCCGAGCCAACCAGGACCGTTGCAGCCCCCCGCTGAAGGACCGCGAAGTCGAGCGGATCGCGGCGAGCATCGCCAGGTACGAGCCCGATCAGGTGGCCGTCGCGGTAGCGGAGAACCACTGGGGGCAGGACAACGACGCTGCACCGGAAGACGAAGAGCTTCAGGACGTCCTCGATCCTGGGCCGATGCCAGACGAGCTGTTCAGGATCCCCGGCTTTGTATCCGAGGTCATGGATCACTGCCTGGACACCGCCCCCTACCCCAATCTGGTGATGAGCTTCGCTGGGTCCCTGGCACTGCAGGCGACGCTGGCCGGACGTAAGGTCCGGGACCCCGGGAACAACCGGACGAACCTCTACCTGTTGGGTCTAGCCCACTCAGCCGCCGGCAAGGACAGGCCTCGCAAGCTCAATACCGAGATCTTGCACGCTGTCGGGCTGTCGCATCAGCTCGGCGGTCGGTTCGCTTCCGGTGAAGGAATCCAGGACGCCCTCTTCACCGAGCCCTGCATGCTTTTCCAAACGGACGAGATCGATGGGATGCTGCAGTCGATCAACAAGGCCCGCGACGCCCGCCACGAGAACATCATGGGCACGATGCTGACGATCTACTCGTCCGCCGATTCGGTGTTCCCCATGCGGCGAAAGGCGGGTCGAGATGCCCCCGGGGCGATCGATCAGCCTTGCCTGGTGGTGTTCGGTACCGCCATCCCGAACCACTACTACGAGGCGCTTTCGGACCGGATGCTGACCAACGGCTTCTTCGCCCGCATGATCATCCTCGACTGCGGCGGGCGGTCGCCGGGACAGGAACCGAAGTTAAAGCCTTTGCCGGAGCGAGTCCTGGAGGCCGCTCAATGGTGGGCAGACTTCCAGCCCGGGACGGGCAACCTCGAGAACTGGCATCCGGACCCCAGGATTGTCCAGCACTCCGATGAAGCGAGGGCGATTCTGGTCGAGACACGCCTCGAGGCAGAGGCCGAGTACACGCGGGCTGAGTCCGCGGAGGATGAAGCCGGCACGACCGTCTGGGGTCGCGTGAGCGAGCATGCACGCAAGCTCGCCCTCCTCTATGCCATCAGTGAGAACCACCTGGAACCGAAGATTGGCCGCGCGGCAGCTGAGTGGGCGCGGCGATTCGTCACCCACCAGGCGCGGCGCATGCTTTTTATGGCCCAATCCCACGTGGCTGAGAATCCGTTCCAGGCGGAGTGCCTGAAGTTCCTCAAGAAACTCGCCGGGGCGCCCGGCGGAGAGCTCTCCCACAGCGTTCTTCTGAAGCGGATGAAGGTCGACGCCAAGACCTTCCAGGTGCTCGTGACGACCCTGGAGCAGCGCGGAGACATCGCCATCCGGACCGCCTGCGCCCGTGGAACGACGGCGCGCTTCTACAGGTTGGTGAGCCGCAGCCCCCTGCGGTGAAGAACCTCCGAAGGTGAAACACGACTAGGCACCAATGCCGCAATTCATTATTGGGCAACCAGTAGTGGACCGATTCACCATTTCACCCCCGTCTCGCAGGGGGTGAAAGAGTGTGAAGCGAGATTGCTGTAACTTATTACATACAAACACACTCTCTCTCCCTTTCCCTTTTCACCTACCCGCGCGCGTATACCTCTCCGCTTTCGCGCGCGTGTATGAGACCCCGGGGGTGAAGGGTGAAAAGGTGAAACGGTGGACTTTTGCATGTGGGGACGGGGACCGGATTGTTCTGAAGCCGACAGACCCCTCGATCGCCGAGAGGTCGTCGGTTCATAGCGGGTTCCTGCGAGCTAGGCTTCGGTCTGGACCTCCTTCATGATCGCCCGCACCGCCGCATCGTCCTTCCGCGCGGCGGCCACCAGCAGGTTGCGAGCGAACTTCGACGCCTTCCCTGGCCCGGCCGCCTTGTGGATGTCGATCCGCTCGGCCTCGGTCAGCCGGAAGGCGAACACGCAGAGCTCCTCGCGCGGGGCATTGACCTCGGCTGCAGGCTTCTCGGCGGCGGGCTTGCGGGCCCGCGTGGTCTTCTTGGTCGTCTTGGCCATCGGTCAGTTCCTTTCGCTCGGGTCCAGACGCGCGATCCGGCTGGGCTCTTTGCCGCAGCTCTCGCACGCCACGCGCCCGCCCTGGCGGTCGATCTCCGCCATGTCAGCGGG
>JAGRNP010000160.1 GCA_020440705.1 bacterium
GCGGCGCGGGCGCAGCAGCCGCGCGAAGGCCGCCAGGGCCAGGCCCGTGGTCGCGCTCCCGAGCAGGAGCTGGGTGCGGGGCACGTTGCCCACGGCGGCGTCGCAAACCCGCACCGCCCCGACCCAGAGGGGGTAGCCCGGCGGATGGGGCCGGTGGCCCGCGAGGTCGAAATCCCGTGTGCCGAGGGCGAGCTGGGCCGCGTCCCAGTCGTAGGACCACTCGGACAGGGCCGCGAGGTTCGGCGCCAGCACCAGGGCGGCGGCGACGAGGGCCCAGACGAGTTCGGCCCGCGCGGGGCGATCCCTAGCGACTTCCGGTGGCGGGGCGTGGGGAGCGGGCATGGCACTTTCCGGGTCGGGGGGCGGTGGCGTCGGGACCGCGCCGATACTAGCCCACGCCGGACCCGCTGCCTACCGCGGGAGCGCCCGGCCGGTCCAAATAGGGACTGCTTTTTCGGGCGTTCGCGCCTAACCTGTGACCGCCGGGGCAACGGAGGCCCCGGATCCCGCACCAACGAAAGCAGAGCGCATGAGCCCGACGACGGTCACCCCCTATCCCGACGCACCCGACCTCCTGGCCCCCAGCGACCTCGCGCCGGGGCTGCACACCGCCCGGCTGGGCAACGGCCTGCGGGTCGTGATCCGCGAGGACCGCCGCACCCCCGTCGCCGTGTGCAACGTGTGGGTGCGGGTGGGCAGCAACCGGGAGCCCGAGGCGCTGCGGGGCTGGTCGCACGGCATCGAGCACATGCTGTTCAAGGGCACGGCGCGGCGGGGCGAGGGCGACTTCGCCCTCGAGGTGGCGGCGGCCGGGGGCGCGACCAACGCCGGCACGGGCTACGAGACGACCAACTACCACATCACGGTGCCGGCCGAGAACATCGCCGTGGCGGTGGACATCCTCGCCGACGCCCTCTTCCACTCCCGCTTCGAGCCGGCGAGCCTCGACGCCGAGCGCAAGGTGCTCGTGCACGAGAACCACATGTACGACGACATCCCGTTCGGCTTCGGCGTCACCTGGCGCTGGGGCTGCGAACTCGCCTTCGACCACAGCCCCTATCGGCACCCCATCGGGGGCCGCGACGAGAACCTGCTCGAGCGCGACCGGGCCGACATCATCGATTTCTGGCGCTCGGCCTACCGCCCGGACAACATGACCCTCGTGGTGGTCGGCGACGTGGACGCCGCCGCGACCTTCGCCCTCGTGCGCGAGCACTTCGGGCAGGTCGGTCCGGAACGCTTCGCCGACGCCCTGGCCAGCCCCCAGGCACTCGTGGCCGAGCCGCCGGTCGAGCCCCTCCACCAAGGGCCCCGTCTGCGCATCGAGCACGGCGACATCAAGAAGGCCTACGCCAAGCTGATCTTCCCCGGTCCCGGCGAGCGCGAGGGCCTCGACCCGGTGCAGAGCGTGGTGCGGCGCGTCCTGTCGGACGGGCGCAGCTGCCGCCTTTACCGGCGCGTGCAGGAGGAGCGCGGCCTCGTCGACGAGATCGTCCTGGCCGGCGAGAACGGTCCGCGCGAGGGGCTGATCCTGGTCGACATGGAGACCGGTCCGGACCGGCTCGCCGCGGCGATCCGGGCCGCCGCGACCGAACTGGCGTTGCTGGCGGCCGAAGGCTGCACCACCGAGGAGCTGGCGCGGGCCATCACGCGGGTCTCGCGGGCCCACGTGATGGGCGCCGAGACCGTGCAGGGCCAGGCCGCCAACCTCGGGCGCAGCGACGTGAACGACGACCTCGCCGGGGCCTACTCGTTCCCGGCCGAAGTCGCCGCCGTCACGGCCGACGACGTGGCCCGGTTCTGCCGCCGCTACTTCGCCCTGTCGGGCCTGAGCGTGGTGGTCTACCTGCCGGACGGCACCGACGCCGCCGCCTGCGGCATCCCCACCGATGCCGCCCACCTGCAGCGCTTCCTGGCCGACGTCCTGCCCGCCGCACCCGGCGAACCGGTGACCCCGCCGGCCCGGCCCGTGCCGGTCGGCGGCACCGCCCGCGGCGACGCGCGTGCGGGAGGCGCACCCCGCTTCGAGACCCTGACCCTGGCCGGCGGTCTCGAAGTGTTCTGCCGCGTCGACCGGGCGCTGCCCCTGGTGACGCTCAGCCTGACCCGCCCGGGCGGCGCCACCGGCGAGACCGAGGACACGGCCGGCCTCTCCTCCCTGACCCAGGCCGTGCTCGTCAAGGGCGCCGGCGGCCGGGACGCCGAGGCCCTGCACGCCCTGCTGGAGGGCGAGGGCGCGTCGCTGAGTCCCGTCTCGGACCGCGACTACAGCGGCCTCGCCATGGCCGCGCTCCCGGATCGCCTCGACCTGCCCCTGGCCCTGCTGGCCGACACCATCGCCGCGCCGGCTTTCGCGCCCGACGAGATCGCCCAGGAGCAGCGTCTCGCGCGGGAGGAGCTCGCCGCCACCGAGGACAACCCCGTCCAGTCGGCGGTGGTGCGCCTGCGCCGCATGATGTACGGCGAGCACCCGTACGGCCGGCCGCTGGTGGGCACGCACGAGAGCATCGGCCGCCCCACCCGCGACGACCTGCTGGCGCGGCACCGCCGGGCCTGGGAGCGGGCGGGCCTGCAGGTCGTGGTCTCCGGCGACGTGGATCCCGACGACATCGGGGCGCGCCTGGAGGCCATCCTGAAGGACCTGCCCGCGGGTCGGGCCGAGCGCCCGGCCCCCGGACCGCTGACGGCGCCGGACGGGGTCGTGCACGAGCGGATCGTCCGGCGCCAGAACCAGGGCGTCGTGCTCGCGGCCTGGCCCGGCGCCGCCGATCCGGACACGGACCGGATCCCCCACATCCTGCTGCGCCATGTGCTGAACGGGCAGAGCGGGCGCCTCTTCGAGAGCCTGCGCAACCGGCAGAGCCTGTGCTACAACACCGGCACCGTGGGCACGTCCGGCTTCGGGCAGGGGTTCTTCCTGGGCTACGTGCTGACGGCGCCCGACACCATGGAGCAGGCCCGCGACGCCCTGGTGCGCGAGATCCGGGCCCTCGCCGACGCGGTGGTGCCCGCCGTCGAGTTCGAGCGGGTGCGGGCCGAGCTGCTGGGCAACATCCTGATCGGCGTCCAGTCGAACATGGCGCGCCTGGTGAAGGCCGGACGCGACCGGATCTACGGGCGGGACGCCAACAACGTCGACGAGGTGATCGCGGCCGTGCGGGCGTGTCCGGCCGTCGCGGTGCGCGACCTGGCGGGACGACTGTTCACGGACGAGTGCCGGTGGGAGGTCTTCCTCGGCCCCGAGTAGGCGCGGCGGCACCGACGACGAGGGCGGGCCCGTGGGGGCCCGCCCTTTTCTTCATCTCGTCCGTCTGCGCGGCGATCAGACCGTCTTGTAGCGGTCGGGCCCGTCGGTCATGTCGACCAGCACCGTCTGCTGCGTGAACACCGTGCGGTGGTCCACGTTCTCGGGCACGCGGTAGTGGTCGCCGGCCTGGTACAGGTTCGACTCGCCGTCGATCTCGATGATCATCTCGCCGCTGATGACCAGGCCCTTCTGTTCGGAATGGCTGTGGTCGGGAAAACTGACGCCCTCGTCGAAGACGAAGAACACCACCTGCTTCTCGTCGTTCTGCAGGGTGTAGCCGGTGACGCCGGCGACGGGAACTTCGACCTGGGGCAGGGAAAGGATCTCGGGGGGAAGGAGCTGATCAGCCCTCGGAGTCCTGGCTGCTTCCATACTGGGCCCTCCTGGATGAAGCGGACGGGGCAAACCCCGCGGGGACACGCAGTTCCCGCCGGGTCTTGACATTCTAACACAACCCGGACGATTGGCAACCGCGCTCTGACCGCCGCTGTTCAGTCGGCATCGCGCGGACCGTAGTCGGCGCCGCGCATGGGCAGGGCCGGGCCGCCGCGCACGACCTCGGCCGTGACGATGCGGCCGACGAGGCAGTCGTGGTCGCCGGTGGCGAAGCGGTCGACGATGCGGCACAGGTAGCGGGCGGCGCAGGCGTCGACCGCCGGCACCCCTCCCTCGAGGAGGGTGTGCGGCACGCCGTCCCACTTGGCCAGGTCGCGCCCCGAATGCAGGCCGAAGCGGCGCGCCACGTCGACCTGGTCCTCGTGGAGCACCGAGACGGTGAAGGCCGCGGCGTCGGCGAGCAGGGCGTGGGTGTGGCGCTCGCGGCCGATGGCGGCGATCAGCAGGGGCGGGTCGATGGAGACGCGCGTGACCCAGGCGGCGGTCAGGCCGCCCAGTTCGTCGCCGCGCCGCGCCCCGATGATCGTCACCGGGGCGGGCAGCAGGTGCAGGGCCTGGTCGAAGGGTGTGAAGGCGGCGCTCATCGGGCGAGACTAACCCGCCAGGGAGAACTCGGCAACCACGGGGTAGTGGTCCGACGGGAGCGCGCTCTCGCGGTGCTCGAGGTCGGCATAGTCGATGCGGTCGACCGAGTGGATCTCGAGCTTCGGCCGGAAGAACACGTAGTCGATGCGGCGGGGGCCGAGCAGGCTGTTGCTGACCCGGTCGCGCAGGCCGAGACCCCGGAAGGTGCCGCCGGCGTCCTCGTCGGCGTTGGCCGCGGCCCAGGCGTCGAACAGCGGCGCGAGGTCGCCGCCGAGGTCGGCCTCCATGGCGCGGATCTCGGCGCTGCCCGAGGTGGCGTTGAAGTCGCCCGTCAGGAAGACCGGCGTCTCCTCGCCCAGCTGCTCGAGCTTCCGGGAGACGAACTGGCGCAACTGCACCGCGCTCTTCAGGCGGTGCCAGGGGTTGACGGCCTCGAGGTGGGTCGTGCCGAAGACGAACCGCCGGCCCGTGCCGATCAGCTCGAAGGTGTTCCAGCTGACCAGCCGCGGGCGCGTGCCCAGGCTGTACTGGCTGGCGGGCACGTCCGGCGTGGCCGACAGCCATTCGGTCTCGCCCTCGAGGGGGCGCACGCGGTCCTTGCGGTAGAACGTGGCGCAGTACCAGCTGCGCTCGCTGTGGGCCTGGTCGCGGCCGAGGTTCCCCTCGCCCACGAACGCATAGCCGGGCAGCAGCGCGGCCAGGTCGCGCAGCTGCTGGAAGTTCGCCTCCTGGGTGCCGACCACGTCGGGCTGCAGGTTGGCGATGATCTTGGCGATGTTGCGGCGGCGCAGGCGCCAGGGGTGGCTGCGGCGCTTCTTGGTCGACGTCAGCAGGTTGAACTGCATCACGCGGAGCGTCTGGTCCTGATTCATGCTCATGCGGGCTTTCCGTTGTCCTGCAGGGGGATGTCGTCCTGGTCGGTCGGCTCTTCCTCACCTGTCGATTCGCGATTTCGCCTTCGTACGGCGCCGGGGGCGTCCGGGTTCCGGGCAATTTGCCTTTTTCGGTCCGGATTTCCCGCGATTGCTCTTCCGGGGGCAAATTCCGTTCCGGTTTCCCGGCGCGCCTCCTAGAACAGATCGAGCTGGGGCGGGGCATCCGGCAGGCGCAGGGCCCGCAGGACGAGATCCATCCAGCCGGTGCGGGTGTCGCCGGGCAGGGCGACGACGTCCAGGGCGAACTCCGCCAGCAGGCGATCGATGAGGCCATCGATGGCGGACTGGAACTCGACCGACGTGTCCCGCGTGCCGTCGAAGGACGGCGGGGCGATCACGGGCACCTTGACCAGCACGTCGTAGGTGCCCATCCAGTGCCGGATGAACGGCTCCAGCTCGGGCCGACGTCCCGCAGCGTGGACCATGTAGGCGTAGTTGTCGACCACGGCCCGGTCGCAGACGATGACGTCGAAGTCGGCGCTCAGCTCGATCTCGCGGCTGACCTGCGTGTGCAGGATCCAGTTCTGGGCCGCGTCGGTCGTCTCGCGGTTGATCGGCAGCGGGCACGAGCGGGCGACCTCCTTGACGAGGTCGACGCTCAGGTCGAGCCGCTTGAGGGCGGCCGCGAGCTCGTAGCAGAGGGTCGTCTTGCCGACCCCGTGGGTGCCGATGAACGCCAGCTTCATGGGCGCTAAGCTACGGTTCCGGGGCGGGAATGTCCAGATTCGCCTGCGCGGCCGGCGCCGGGGCGGCCCGAGGTTGAAAGGCGGCCACGGCGGGGTTAAGGTGGGCCCGGTCCGCGCGGCGCGCGCCGGACGTCGCCACACCTGGAGGAACGCCTTGTCCGACACGAAGATCAACTACTGGAAGGACGTCGACGGGGGTTTCCGGGGCAGCCTGCTGCTGCGGGCGGGCGCCGTCACGGTCGCGCTCGGCGCCGTGCTCAACCTGGCGGCCCTGCTCGTCGGGGGCGGGCCGGAGTCGCCCTCCCCCTCCGTGACCACGGTGGCCTGGCTGGTGTACATCGCCGCCCTGTGGCTGCTGGGGGCGGGCTTCGTCTGGGTGGGCGCCAACCCCTTCCTGACCCGCTTCGGTTTCGTCGTCGGCGCCCTGAATTTCCTGCAGGGCGGACTCCTGCTCGTCCTGCTCTTCACCAACCGGGGCGCGATGCTGCCGCCGGTGAGCCTGACGGTGGGCCGACTCCTGGCCACGCTGATCTTCGCCATCGTCGAGCGGGAGCACCTGGCGCGGCGCGTGTGGCGCACCGTCGCGGTGGTGGCCGCCCTCTCCCTCGTCAAGACGGTGCTGCGGATCGTCGGCTGGTGGCCCGATCTGGGCCTGCTGCTGGGGCAACTCGTCGACGCGGTCTTCCTGCTCGCGCTCGCCGCCGCCATGCTCCAGCTCGCCCTGTCGATCCGCGGCGAGGAGGATCGCTGGGCGCGCCAGATCTACGAGACCAGCAGCGCGGACTTCGGCGAGTTCAACAATCCGGAGCATGCCTGGAACAAGCCGGAGCCG
>JAGRNP010000161.1 GCA_020440705.1 bacterium
AAGGGCTTCGCCGTCGTCGCCGACGAGGTGCGCAACCTCGCCGGCCGCAGCGCCGAGGCCGCCCAGTCCACGGCGAACCTGATCACCCAGGCCGTCCGCAATGCCGACAGGGGCGTGACGGCCTCCGAGGCCTTCGTCGCCACCCTCGAGGAGGTCATCACCGGCATCGACCGCATGGAGGGCCTGACCCGCGACGTGGCCGAGGCCACCGGCAAGCAGTCCGAGGGCATCCGGCAGATCAACGAGGGCCTGGCCAGCCTCGACCAGATCGTGCAGGCCAACGCCGCCACCACCGAGCAGACCGCGTCGGCGTGCCACGAGTTGAGCACCCAGGCGGGGCAGTTCCGCAGCGTGGTGCGGCGCCTGGACACGGACGTGGCCGGTATCGACGCCGCCGGCGACGGGCCCGGCGTGCTGGACGGCCTGCGCGGCCGCTTCCGCCGGGACCATCCGGCGGCGGCGCCCGTCTCAGTCCCGGCGCCGCAGGCGGTGGGCCCGGCCCGGCCCCGACCCGAGGCCGTCCCGTCCGGCGACGAGCTGGTCCTGCTCGAGGACCACGAACTGGACGATGCGTTCACCGACTTCGGGCACGAGGTCGGCGAGAAGATCGAGATCTGAGCGACCACGGGGCGCACGCCCCCCACCCGCCGGCCGCGGCCGGACGTGAACCGCAAAGGAGACGACGATGGCACTGCTGGATTGGAATGCGAGCCTGAGCGTGGAAGTCCCCGAGATGGACGCCGAGCACAAGAAGCTCGTCGGCCTGGTCAACGAACTGAACGACGCCATGAAGTCCGGCAAGGCCAAGGACGAGATGGACAAGGTGTTCGGCGAGCTGGCCCGCTACACCCAGACGCACTTCGCCTCGGAGGAGCGCTGGATGCAGAAGGTCGGCTACCTGCACCTGGACAAGCAGAAGCGCGAGCACCAGGAGCTGCTGAAGCAGGTCACGGCCTTCAAGGCGGACTACGACGCGGGCAAGGCCATGATCAGCGTGAAGCTGATGGGCTTCCTGCGCGACTGGGTCCGCAACCACATCCAGAAGTCCGACAAGGACTACGGCGTGTGGGCGAAGCAGAACGCGGGCGTCTGAGGTCCCCCTCCTCGCAACCCCGCGCGGAGCCCCGGCCGGGCGTGGCCGGGGCTCTTTTTTTGTTCGGCCCCCTTCCTGCAGGGCGTCGTCACCGGCCGGCGCCCGTGACATCGCCCGCCGCCTCGCCTATACTGCCTCCCTGACCCGCACCCCAGCCTGGACGGAGCCATGGCCGACCGTTTCGCATCGCCCCTCGACGTCCTGTCGCGCGTGTTCGGCTACGACGCCTTCCGCGGACGCCAGCAGGAGATCATCGACCACACGCTGGCCGGCGGCAGCAGCCTCGTGCTCATGCCCACCGGAGGCGGCAAGTCGGTGTGCTACCAGGTGCCCGCCCTGCTGCGGCCCGGCACCGGCATCGTGGTCTCACCCCTGATCGCGCTGATGCAGGACCAGGTGGGCGCCCTGCGCCAGGTGGGCGTGCGCGCGGCCTTCCTCAACTCGACCCTGCCCGCCGACGAAGCGGCCCGCGTGGAGCGCCAGGTGCGCACCGGCGAACTCGACCTCCTCTATGTGGCGCCCGAGCGCCTCCTGCAGGAGCGCACCCTGGCCCTGCTCGACGGCTGCGACCTGGCCCTCCTGGCCATCGACGAGGCCCACTGCATCTCCCGCTGGGGACACGATTTCCGCCCGGAGTACCTGCAGCTTGACGTCCTGCGCGAGCGCTGGCCCGCGGTGCCCCTGCTCGCCTGCACCGCCACCGCGGACGAGCGGACCCGCCAGGAGATCGTCGACAAGCTGGCGATCCCCCGCGAGGCCGTCTTCGTCTCGGGCTTCGACCGTCCCAACATCCGCTACCTGGTGCGTCCCAAGGACGACGAGCGCCGCCAGCTGCTGGCCTTCCTGCGCGAGCACCACGACGGCGACGCGGGCATCGTCTACTGCCTGTCGCGCAAGCGCACCGAGCAGGTGGCGGCCTTCCTGGTCGGCAAGGGCTACACGGCCCTGCCCTACCACGCCGGCCTCTCGGCCGAGCTGCGCGAGCACCACCAGCACCGCTTCCTCACCGAGGACGGCGTCATCGTCGTGGCGACCATCGCCTTCGGCATGGGCATCGACAAGCCGGACGTGCGCTTCGTCGCCCACCTCGACCTGCCCAAGAGCATCGAGGCCTACTACCAGGAGACCGGCCGCGCCGGCCGCGACGGCCTGCCCGCCACCGCCTGGATGGTGTACGGCCTGCAGGACGTGATCATGCTGCGCAAGCTCGCCGAGAACTCGGACGCCGACGAGATGCACCGGCGCCTCGAGAGCCAGAAGCTCGACGCCATGCTCGGCTACTGCGAGGTCGTGGGCTGCCGGCGCCAGGTGCTGCTCGACTACTTCGACGAGCACCTGCCCGAGCCCTGCGGCAACTGCGACGGCTGCCTCGAGCCGGTCGAGACCTTCGACGCCACCGTGGCGGCGCAGAAGGCGCTGTCGTGCATCATCCGCACCGGCCAGCGCTTCGGCGCGGTGCACATCATCGAGGTGCTGCGGGGTTCGGAGAACGAGCGGGTGCGGAAGTTCGGCCACGACAAACTGAGCACCTGGGGCGTGGGCACCGAGCACGAGCCCTGGCAGTGGCGTTCGATCCTGCGCCAGATGACGGCCCGCGGCCTGCTCACCACCGACCCGGAGGGCTACGGCGGCCTGGTGCTCACCGAGCGGGCACGACCCGTGCTCAAGGGCGACGAGACGCTCTTCCTGCGCCGGGAGACCCTCGACCGGGCCGGACCCGGCGGCGGCGGCGGGGCCCGCAAGCGGAAGAAGTCGGCCTCGGTGGCCTCGCTGGTGGACAACGACGAGCTGAACACGCCCGCGAACCAGGCCCTCTTCGACGAGCTGCGCGAGCTGCGCCTGCGGCTGGCCGAGGAGAACGGCGTGCCCCCCTACGTCATCTTTCACGACAAGACCCTGGCGGCCATGGTCGTGCACCGTCCGGAAAGCGCCGAGGCCCTGCTGCAGCTCAGCGGCGTCGGCGAGGCGAAGCTCGAGCGCTTCGGCGAGGCCTTCCTCGGCGTGATCCGCAACGCCGGCGGCGACGGCCCCGCCGAGCCCGTGCGCATCCCCTTCGTCGATGGGCCCTGACGCCGGGCGCGGCCGCCCTAGTGGAAGCCCACCTGGATCGCCACCAGCGACAGCAGCAGCAGCACGCCGAACCCGCCCACCTGCCGGTCCTCCACGTGCCAGATCTCGCGCCCGCGCACCAGGCGGCGGTGGTCGCGCCACGACACGGCGGCCACCACGGACAGCCCCGTGAGGATCGTCAGGGCCGTGATGTTGAAGTAGGCCACTCCGGGCAGGATCCGTTCCAGCGCCAGCTTGATCCCCACCGCCGCGAACATCATGCCGAGCACCAGGTTCGGTCGCGCGCGCACGAGGAACACCGCCGCGACGATCAGGATCACGAAGCCCACCTTGATGTAGTAGCTCATGTCGTTGAACCAGTGGGTGAGCGCGAACTGCGGGTCGTTGAACTTGACGTACACCTGCACGAAGCCGAAAAGGAGGCCGGCCAGGAGCGTGACCACGATGGCGCGCCGGCCCATGGCCACCACCTGGGCGTCGGTGGCGTCCGGCCGCAGGCGGCGCCGGTAGATGTCGACCGACCACAGGGTCGACACCGAGTTGAAGATCGAGTCGACCGAGCTCATCAGCGACGCGAACAGGCCGCACAGCACGAGCCCGCGCAGCCCCGCCGGCAGCAGCATGTTCACCAGCGTCGGGTAGGCCTGGTCCGGGTCGGACAGGGGGTGGTCACGCAGCAGGCCCGCCAGGGCGATGGCCGGCACGACGATCAGCAGCGCCGTGACGTACTTGAGCACGCCGGCCGCGAGCAGCCCCACCTGGGCGTCGCGCATGGAGCGCGCGGCGAGGGCCCGCTGCAGGATGATCTGGTTGCTCCCCCAGTAGTTCAGGTTCAGCAGCAGCATGGCCCCGATGGCCGTCCAGGGCAGCTTCGGGTGGTCGGCCGGCAGGTGCAGGTGCATCAGGTCGGTGTGCTCGTAGAGGGCGCCCCAGCCTCCCAGCCGCTCCAGCGCGACGAAGAGCAGCACGCAGCCGCCGCCCACCAGCAGCACGAACTGCACCGCGTCGGTGCGCACCACGGCCCGCAGGCCGCCCAGCCAGGTGTAGGTGGCCGAGAACACGCCCAGCACCACCATCATCAGCGCCACGCGCAGGGCCGGATCGGGCCCCAGCCACAGGATCTGCGCCGGGAAGAGGGCGTTCACGGCGTAGGCGCCCCAGAAGAGGGTCGTGCCCAGGTAGAGGAAGCCGTAGAGCACCATCGTCAGCACCGAGTACGCCGTGGCCACCCGCGGGCCGAAGCGCGCCTCGAAGAACTGGGTGATGGTCATGACGCGCATGCGCAGGTAGAGCGGCACGAAGACGAACGCGGCGAGCAGGATGCCGAAGACCGCGTTGATCTCCAGGTTGGCCTGGGCCAGCCCGTAGAGGTAGGCCGAGCCGGCCGCGCCCAGGAAGTGGCCGGCGTGGATATTGGTGGCGACGGTCGAGAGCGCGATCTGGGGCCAGCGCAGGGAGCGGTTCGAGATGAAGTACTCCTCGGCGGTGGTCTCGCCCCGCACGCGGGAGAACACGCCGATGGCCATGATCACGACGAAGTAGGCCAGGATGATCAGGATGTCGAGCACGGCGGTCTCCCGGGTTCTCGCGACGGCAGGCGGACCGAGCGATGGTACCACGCCCGGGCGCGTCCGGCCTCCCCCGAGCGGAGGGGTTGTCACCCGGGCCCCGGTGCTCTAGTCTGTTTGCGGAGGGAATCCATCCGGTATTCCCGCTTCACGGCGCGACCCGTCCCTGCCCGTCATCGCCGTGCAGGCGCATCTCCAACCACCATCAAGCCCTGGGGGATAATCATGACGACTCTCGCGCCCGCGCGGACCCGGCTCCGGTCCGCATCCCGACCCGCTCACATGCTGCTGCTCGCCCTGCTGGCCCTCTTCGCCGTCGCCGGCTGCGGCGACGACGACAACCCCGCCGCCCCCGGCGGCGGCGGCGGTGGCGGTGGTGGCGGCGGCGTCAGCAACGGCACCATGACCGCCACCATCGACGGCTCGTCCTGGTCCGCGGCCGTGGTGACGGCGCTCAACCAGGGGGGCATCGTCGCCGTGGGCGGCTCCTCGACCGGCGGCAACGAGGCCATCGGTTTCGGCTTCGTCGCCACGGGCACCGGCACCTACACCATGGGCGCCACCTCGACCGCGTCGGCCAACCTCGGCAATCTGTCCGGCGAGACCTGGGCCGCCGGCGGCGGGGTCGGCAGCGGCAGCATCACCGTCACGTCGCTCACGAGCACGGCCATCGCCGGCACCTTCCAGTTCACCCTCATGGCCACCGGTGGCGAGACCCCGGCCACCCGCTCCGTCACCAACGGCGCCTTCAACATCACGTTCAACACGACCACGCCCTGACGCCCCTCGCGACACCGCGGGACAGAAGGAGGGGCCGGCATGAGCCGGCCCCTCTCCCGTTCTCCGACGAAGTGCGATCCTACTCGAACACCAGCCGCGGCCCCGGCTGCACGCGGTCGTCCTGGTAGCCGCGCAGCAGGCCGTCGCGCGCGCCGAACCACAGCTGCCGGAACCCGCCCGGACCGGTGTCGCGCAGCACGAGTCCCTCGTTGGGGTAGTCGCCGTTGATCCAGCCGCGCACCAGGTCCGTCACGTCGATGCGGATCACGTCGCCCACGGCGTGGTCGGCCTGGACCAGCGTGAGGCTCGCCGACGCGTCGGCCGCGAACTCGGGCTGGGTCTGGTTGTTGGCGTCGCCGCCGTCGGCGGCGCCCGTCCAGGCGATGCCTGCGGCCGCGTCGACCCACTCCACGCCGGGCGGCGCGGGCGTGACCTCGGAGCCGTTGCCCTCGATCCACGGCGTGCGCCCCTCGGTGGGCAGCACCCGGTGCACCGACAGCTCGTAGGTCTGGTCGACCCCGTCGCGGAACGCCGCGATGGTCAGCTCGAGATGGGCCGCGGAGATCTCGCGGAAGAAGACCGGCACCTCGAAGCGCACATAGCCGCGGATGCGGTCCGGGCTCGAGGGGCCTTCGCGCCCGGTGCCCACGGCGAGGAACGGATCGGCGCCGTAGTTGTCGTTGCGCCGGCTGTCGACGTCGGCGCGCACGGTGGCGTCGGCCACGGCGTTGCCGCCGAGGCTGTCGCCCGGGGCCCACAGGGCGCCGAAGTCGGCCTCCTCGAAGCGCGACACGCCGTCGGCCGTCGTCGTCAGCAGCACGTGCAGGACCGGATCGCCGGTCGGCGCCAGCAGCGGCTGCGGCGCCAGGGTCACGGTGTAGGCGCCGGCCACGAGACCGCCGAAACGGTAGCGGCCGTCGGCCGCGGTCACGGTGCGGGCGAGCATCTCGCGCTGGTCGTGGCGCAGCTCGATCACGGCGCCGGGCACCCCCTCCTCGCCCTCGTCGCGCACGCCGTCGCCGTCGTAGTCGGCGAACACCATGCCGGCGATGAGACCCGCGTTCGCCGGCAGCCCCGCCCCGATGCGGGCGGTGAAGGCCACCGCGACGCCGTCGTCCACGAGGAAGGCCACCGTCAGCGGCAGGCTCTCCTCGCCGGGCGTCCACAGGGCGTCGTCGTTCGCGAAGCCGAAGGTGTAG